>CAMWRO010000348.1 GCA_947176615.1 uncultured Porphyromonadaceae bacterium | reverse complement strand
CCCCCACGACCGTCACCATCATCCGCAACAACTCGGTGATGACCGTTCCCGTGACACCTAACTCCTACGGCAAACTCGGGTTCCAGCTCACTCCGCTGACCGATGTCTACCCCACCGTCACCGTGCGCTACAACCTACTGCAATCCTTCCCCAAAGGGTGGGAAATCGGCACCGGCACTCTCGGCAACTATGTCGGGTCGATGAAACATGTATTCTCGGCCGAAGGGGCGCAGAGCCTCGGCGGTTTCGGATCGATAGGCAACCTCTTTCCCGACCGCTGGAACTGGTACTCCTTCTGGCAGATAACCGCCTTCCTCTCGGTCGCACTCGCCTTCATGAACATCATCCCCATCCCGGGACTCGACGGCGGCCACGTCATGTTCCTCCTCTATGAAATCATTACGCGCCGTAAACCATCTGACCAGTTCCTTATTGTCGCCCAATATATCGGCATGGCATTCCTGTTTCTGCTCCTCATCTATGCCAACGGCAACGACCTGTTCCGCGCATTCCTGAAGTAATCCATCATTATATATGTATAAAGACATCGTATTAAAGCGAGGCAAAGAGGACTCGTTGCTGCGTTTCCACCCGTGGGTATTCTCGGGGGCAATAGCCACACTCCCCGACGGCCTCGAAGAAGGAGAGACCGTCCGCGTCACCGCCTCCGACGGCCGCCTGCTCGGCATCGGCCACTACGAGATAGGCTCCATTGCCGTCCGCATTCTTGACAGCCGCGACATCGCACTCGACGAGGCTTTCTATGCCTCCCGTCTTGCCGAGGCATGGACGCTCCGACAAAGGCTCGGCCTCGTGCGTAGTGACAATTCCACCTTCCGCCTCGTCCACGGTGAGGGTGACTTCCTCCCCGGCTGCGTTATCGACATCTACGGCTCGACAGCCGTTCTGCAAGCCCATTCGCCCGGCATGCACTATGCACGCCACATTATCTCCCGCGCACTTGTCGACCTCCCCGGTGCAGGGATTAAGAACGTCTACTACAAGTCAGAGACCACGCTCCCGTTCAAGGCACGCCTTGATCCGGTCAACGACTACATCACCGGTGCCTTCGACACCAACATAGCCATTGAAAACGGCCTGAAGTTCAACATCGACTGGCTCAAAGGACAGAAAACCGGTTTCTTTGTCGACCAGCGCGACAACCGCGCCCTGCTTGAGCGTTACAGCAACGGGGCGCGAGTGCTGAACATGTTCTGCTATACAGGAGGATTCTCAGTCTATGCCATGCGTGGCGGCGCGACACTTGTCCATTCGGTCGACAGCTCGGCCAAGGCGGTCGCCCTCACCGACGCCAACATCGCGTTGAATTTCCCCGGCGACAGCCGCCACAAGGCCGTGGCCGAAGATGCCTTCCGCTATCTCGGCGACATGGAGAAAGGGGCCTATGACCTCATAATCCTCGACCCGCCCGCATTTGCCAAGCACCGCAGCGCGCTCAACAACGCCCTGCGCGGCTACCGCAGGCTCAACGCTGCGGCATTCGAGAAAATCGCCCCCGGTGGCATACTGTTCACCTTTTCCTGCTCCCAAGCGGTCAGCCGCGAGCAGTTCCGCCTCGCTGTCTTCTCGGCAGCGGCATCGACCGGCCGCCGAGTGCGCATCCTTCATCAGCTCACCCAGCCGGCCGACCATCCTGTCAGCATCTACCATCCCGAGGGGGAATACCTCAAGGGACTCGTGCTATACGTCGAATAATTCACCAATCTATTAACTCACATAATGAAACTGATTAATTACATGATTGCCGGTTCAATTGCCGCTCTCTCACTCGCTTCCTGCTCCGACAAGGGACAGAATGCCGCCGACGATTTCGACTATACCGTCGACCGTTTCGCCGACATCGAAGTGTTGCGCTACAAAGTCCCCGACTTTGAAAACCTCACTCCCCGGCAAAAAGCCCTCGTCTATTATCTCACCGAGGCTGCCATTACCGGCCGCGACATTCTGTGGGACCAGAACGGTTGCTACAACCTCGCCATCCGCGACCTTCTCGAAGACATCTACACCTCCTATGACGGCGACAAGGAATCGCCTGAGTTCAAAGCATTCGAGAAATATTTGAAACAGGTGTGGTTTGCCAACGGCATTCACCACCATTACTCGACCGACAAGTTCACCCCCGAGTTTTCGCGCGAGTTCTTCATGGCCGAGGCTGCCAAGCTCCCCGATGCCAAGCGTCCCGAAAACCTTGAAACACTCGCCGAGGTCATTTTCAACCCCGCAGTAATGCCCAAGCGAGTAAACCAAGCCGAAGGTCAAGACCTTATAACCACATCGGCCAATAATCTCTATGCCGAGGGTGTCACACAGGCCGAAGTCGAGGCTTACTTCAACGCCATCAAGGACACCACCATCCCCGACCCGGTTTCCTACGGTCTCAACACCCGCATGGCCAAGATTGACGGCAAACTCGTCGAGCAACCATATCGCAAGGACGGACTCTATACCGAGGCCATCACCCGCATCATCGACCACCTTGGCA
>CAMWRO010000347.1 GCA_947176615.1 uncultured Porphyromonadaceae bacterium | reverse complement strand
AATGTTGCCGATCCATGAAAATCTCGTCAATCTTCGGAGCGTTGACAGAACGTGAATAGTCGTTTTTTGACAACCACTCTTCTGCCGCATCCTTCAGACGTTGGGAAGCCGCTTTGACATACACCTCCGGCATCTTGATATACAGGAGCACAAACTTGTCGCCTGCCTTGGCATTATATGAAGCGTAAGGGAACCAAAGTTTTATCCCTTCGTCATATACTCGTTTCAGTTCAAGGGTATAGGCTGTGGCCTTGCCTGCGGTTTCCATTTTTGAACAGCCGACAATCTCAAACTCTCGTCCTCCGAGCATTCCGCTCTTGAAAGAAACAGTCGGGGGCTCGTTGTTACCCTCAATGATATAGTCGTTGATGTCAAAGCCTATATCTTTTATGCGGACTGTAAAGTAGGCATCCTTTTCATCGAGCGTGCTTTGAGTCCCTTCTATTTTGCCTACACCATTGTCGGTCACATTCGTAGACCCGATCAATATGTCAAGTTCTCCCTCTGAATTACATGGGACCCCGGCGGCTTTAAGCTGTTCGGCTGTCATGCCCTCGATTGAGGGGTAGATTTCCTCCAAGTCGCCGGAGCCGTCAAAGAATACGGTTCCCTCTCGTATGCCCAATCTGGCAATATTGGGACTGTCGATATAGGGGTCTTGGGTGACATTGGGGAAGTCGGGCAACATAAGGTATTGTACCGCCATATTATCAGGGACTCCAGCACTCTTTACTATCCCCGGTGCTCCGGCCTTATAATTCTCAAAGGCCACAATGGTGCCGGTGCTAATCCGGTTCATCTCCTCCGCACGCAGAATGGTATTGCTCACTCCTGCGAGTGTAGACGGAGGTCTATGTCCGATAGTGTAGTATTTTGCATCTGCATCCCAATAGGCTGCATACCCTACACCATTTATCGAGACCGCAAACCAATACTTCTTGCCATCGACCAGACACTTTGACAGATCGACATATTGCGAGAGCAAACGGAATGACAGGGCACATGCTGTCGAGCCGCTATTGATATACTCGCGGGCTGCAATAGAATGAATCGGGGCGTTGGCCTGATCGATAGGCGGGAAGTCGTTGTAGTAACGGTGAGGCAGATTCCGGGTAGAGCCGTAGGCGCGGAGGCGTGTCACGATGGCTTGGTCGGTTTCGGCTGTCTCTTCAAGTCCATGGAGTCCATTACCCTTCCCATAGGTAAACAAATGGCCTGCCGGGACTCCGGCGGCACCTATCGTGATTGTGCGACCCTTGATTGTGAAGTATGTCTCGAAGTCGTTGACAAGTGTAGCCAGCGCATCCCAGACTTTCTGAGTATCAACCGACACATTGAGTTCTGTGGTGTCGGTGTATTCGTCTGATACCACCACATCCCAAGTTCCTTTGCCATATGTGCGGTCAAGATTCGCCTGCATTCGGTTGGCGAGGTCTCGCACACCCCCATAGAAACTGAACTTCGGCAATCCGGTAAAATGCACTCGATTATCTTCAAGCACAATATCGAGGAAGTCACACCGCGTCAGCTCATCAGCAAGAGAGTTAAACTTGATGTTCTCATACTTGAAAGCATCCCCCCTTGCATACCGGGGGGCAGACTTGATTTTGCCCGGATTGTAGTTTATCTCAAACCGTTCACCGCGATAAATCACATAATCCCCGACTTCAAAATTGATTGGAGTAGGAGATTCTACTGTGATGGTCACATAGCTTTCGCCCATCCACTCACCGTTATATTCAAGCGAGCAGACGGTTGCTTTCGTCTGATTGTCTTTGCCTTTAATCTCCCACATGGTTCAGTTTTATCTCAGTTATGGGGTCAGTAACCCGGAATGTCACTTTCATAGTCAGCACCTCGTCGATATTGGAGCGGTGCGGGTCAAACCCCGGAAATTTCTTTACATACACCCCCGTGCGCCCCTTGCGCCAATAAGGGTCATACACGCGCAGTTCTGCGCCGCTACCGTCAATCCCTGTCAGCCAATCACGCAGGGTCTTGTACTTGGTATAGGCAGTGCCGACTGCGCCTTTATAGCAGAACTGCACCTCCATGTCATAGGCTTGGAGTTTCAGTCCGCCGGGAGGGATGTATGCGTCCTCTCCGTGTTGCCCCGGCCATGTCCGCGTAGCCACCTCCTGCACCTCTTCATCCGGCCACGGAATATCCTGCACGGCAAAACTGAAGTCGGACAGCGATGATTTGACAGTGCTGCCGTGTGTAGTTTTCTGCATCAAAAGGGTGTATTCTATTGCCATGTGGGGTACAAAAAAAAGAAAGGAGCCTCATAACCCGATGAGGGGCGTGAAGCTCTTGGGGCTTAGTTATTATGTTAACAGTACAAAGTTAGTTCATTTTATAGAAAATCGCAATAGCAAGTACAATTATTCTTCGTCACATTCTTCTTCATCGTCTATTTCGCCCGGAGGTGGAGCGACAAAACCAATAACGGTATGATTGATTATAGGGGTGAAGATAGCGATTGCCGTATCACCGTCAGTCCTGCAC
>CAMWRO010000346.1 GCA_947176615.1 uncultured Porphyromonadaceae bacterium | reverse complement strand
GTGTGGAAATGTGCGATTTCCGGCCCGGCGACACCATCGACCACCGGTGGAAAGTAGAAACCGTCATCGGCGAGGGCACTTTCGGGCGCGTATTTAAAGTTTCAGGAAACGACGGAAAGATTTATGCGCTCAAACTGCTTAAACTGTGGGAAATACCTGCCGATGAACGCCCCAACCTGTTGAAACGTTTCGACCGCGAGTATGAGACCGGTCTGATCAAGAGCCTCTATCTCGTGCGGTCCATCAGCAAAGGCACCGTCAAGGGCAACGCCTACTTCGTCATGGAATACTGTGCCGGGGGAGACCTCCTGCAGGCAACCTCGCGCACATCGATAAACCTCTCCATCATCGGCTCACACGTCCTCATGGGACTCCGTGACCTCCACCTCAACGGCAAAGTACACCGCGACCTCAAGCCCGGCAACGTGTTGCTGCGCACCGACACCGAGGCGGTGCTCACCGACTTCGGTATCTCCGGAGACCAGAACAACCGCATGACACAGCGCGGACTAATGGGGATACCCAAGGAGCGATTCGGCACCATCGCCTACATGCCCCCGGAACAGATCAACCCCAAGCGCGGCAACGCCACGGTGCTCCCCACGACCGACATATATTCATTCGGCGTGCTGATGTACCAGCTGCTGACAGGCATCCTCCCCTTCGGGCCGCTCGACAGCGAGGCCGACGTGCCACGCTATGTCTACAACGGCAAAATGGGAAAATGGGACCGCGAGCTGCTGTCGAAATATCCCGGAGCCGACGCATGGCTCCCGCTGCTTGAAGGATGCCTCGACCCCGATTTCAAAACCCGCCTCCAGACAGTTGACGACGTGCTCACCCTCGTCCCGGGACGACCCGCCGACAAGGGACTGCCCAAACACAACCCCATCTTCAACCGCGACACGTCGCGAGGCATGATTCTGCGCGTGATGCAGGGCGAGGAATATGGCCGAGTCTACAACCTCAACGACTACATCAAGGACGGCAACTCGATTGTCTATGTGGGCCGCGAATCGGTTCAGGTCGGCAACCACATCCCCCTTGTCGAGCGCGAAAGCTGCTATGTGTCGCGCCGACACTGCACTCTCGAACACGATGCCCAGTCCCGACGGTGGATTATCCGCGACGGACAGTGGCGTAGCGAGTGCGGACTCGCCATGTGTCACGGCGACGCCCATTTCTGCAAGAAATGCACCGCGCGCTGCCCCGACCCGCGCCCGCCGTTCAAATGGAACTTCTCGCTCAACGGAACGTTTGTCAACTCAATCGAAATCGATGCCGGAGGCGTTTTCATCAATCCCGGCGACATCATATCCATCGGCGAGGTAAAACTCCGCGTCGAGGGAGCCTGAAAACATTTCTATTCATCACATTAACACAGATTTTCAAGATACAAAATGGCTGAATCCAATATAACCTTCCGCTTGGCCGCCTACAGTGACGCGGCGGGGAAACTCAATCCCGAGCACCCGTTGCGCGGCAATGAGGACAACTTTCTCGTGGATGCCGACCTGACCGACGGCATCACCGACAGTTTTACCGCCGATGCAACGCTCAACCTCGGACCTCTCGGATGCCTCCTCGTCGTTGCCGACGGCATGGGCGGCATGAATGCCGGAGAGGTGGCATCGGAAATCGCCATCGCGACTGTCCGCGACCTTTTCGCCACAGGCCGCATCTCAGCCGAGACCGCCGCCACCCCCGACTCGCGCCGCCGCTACATGGAAAATGCCATCAAGGAAGCTGACCGGCGCGTCAAGGCCGATGCTGCCGCCAACCCCGAACATGCCGAGATGGGTTCCACGATGATTCTCGTGTGGATTCTCGGAGCAGAGCTCACCGTCAGCTGGATAGGCGACAGCCGCGCCTACCGCTACAATCCGGTCAACGGCATCGAGATGCTCAGCGAGGACCACTCCTATGTCCAAGACCTCGTGCGCAAAGGGATTCTGACCTATGAGCAGACATTTGACCACCCGCAGGGCAACATCGTGACCCGCAGCCTCGGCGACCCGTCATCTCCGGCACAACCCGAGTCGCGACAGTACACCGTAAACACAGGCGACATAATCATCGTGTGCAGCGACGGTCTCAGCGGAGTTCTCCGCGACTGCCGCACTTTTGACGAAAACGGACTCCCCTACCCGGGCGACAATATCCAGAGTATCGTAGCAGCCCATCAGGACTCGATGACCTCGTGCCGCGAGGCTCTGTGGACCGCAGCCGAGGCCGCCGGATGGTATGACAACGTAACAGTCATCCTCTGTCAGATACTCGGAGGAGCACCCGCCGCTGTCAAAAAAGCCGCACCCGCTCCTGACCCTGTCCCCCAAAAGCAGCCGGAACCCGCGCCCCGGCCCGCTGTGACGCCCGCTCCCGCGGCAACACATCACTCCTCCCCCTCCAAGCGCCCCGGTGCGGCCGCGAAACCAACCCCGGCCACGGGTGTCGGCAACAAGAACGGCGCAAAGGGAACAGCCAACAACTCGCGCACACTCATCTATGC
>CAMWRO010000345.1 GCA_947176615.1 uncultured Porphyromonadaceae bacterium | reverse complement strand
ATGTAAAAGATATCGATTTCACCGAACCCTTCCCCCGCATGACATGGGCCGACGCGATGCGTCTCTACGGCTCTGACAAGCCCGACACCCGTTTCGGCATGGAGTTTGTTGAAATCAAAGACCTCACCGGCGGCCGCAACTTTGCCGTTCTCGACGATGCCGAATATGTCGGCGCCATCGTCGCTCCCGGCTGCGCAGGCTATACCCGCAAGCAGCTCGACCAGCTGACCGAGTTTGTAAAGCGCCCGCAAGTAGGCGCCAAAGGCATGATGTGGGTAAAAGTCGAGGAAGACGGCTCAATCAAGAGCTCGGTTTCCAAGTTCTATACCGAGGAAGACCTCGCCAAGTGGGTTGAACGCACCGGAGCCAAACCCGGCGACCTGATTCTCATCCTCGCCGGCCCGACGATGAAGACCCGCAAGCAGCTCTGCGAGCTGCGCCTTGAAATGGGCAGCCGTCTCGGCCTCCGCGACCCGCAGAAGTTCTCATGCCTGTGGGTTATCGACTTCCCCCTCTTTGAATGGGACGACGAGACTCAGCGTTACTACGCCATGCACCATCCCTTCACCTCGCCCAACCCCGAGGACATCCACCTTCTTGACTCCGATACGGGAGCAGTCCGCGCTACCGCCTATGACATGGTCGTCAACGGCAACGAGCTTGGCGGCGGTTCCATCCGTATCCACGAGGCCGAACTTCAGGACCACATGTTCCGCCTGCTCGGACTCAGCGAGGAGGACGCCCAGTACAAGTTTGGCTTCCTGATGAACGCGTTCAAGTATGGCGCGCCGCCTCACGGAGGTCTCGCCTTCGGATTTGACCGTTTCGTGTCGATTCTCGCAGGCCTCGACTCTATCCGCGACGTTATCGCCTTCCCCAAGAACAACTCGGGCCGCGATGTCATGATTGACGCTCCGGCGGCTATTGACGACACCCAGCTCGACGAGCTCCAGATTGCACTGAACTTGAAATAATGCATAATCCATAATTCACAATGCATAATCCCCGAGCGGGAGCGTGCATTGTGAATTTTTATTAAAATGACTGAAATCCGCGAAATAATATCGGCCGTCGAGTCGTGTGTGCCTGTCAGGCAACAGGAACAGTGGGACAACTCGGGATGGCAGGTCGCAGGTTGCAACCCCGACGACGAGTGCAGCGGGGTGCTGACATGCGTCGATGTGACCCCGGCCGTTGTCGCCGAAGCCGCCGAGAGAGGGTGCAACCTTATCCTCTCCCACCACCCGTTGATATTCAAGGGCCTGAAACGCCTGACCGGAGCGACTCAAGTCGAAAAGTCGGTCATGGCAGCCATGCGCCACGGAATAGCGGTATATGCCTCCCACACCGCGCTCGACGTTGCGCCCGCCGTGGGACTCTCCCATGAAATGGGGCGGCGGCTCGGGTTACGGGACACGAAAGTGCTCGCTCCACGCGAAAACGGACTGTTGAAACTCGTCACATTCGTTCCTCACGACTATGCCGACTCTGTCGCCGAGGCAGTTCATGCCGCCGGAGCGGGATGTATCGGAAACTATGACCGCTGCAGCTACCGCGTTGCAGGGACAGGCACGTTCCGCGCGCTCGAGGGGACCAACCCCTTCGTCGGAGAGACAGGCAGCGACCATGCCGAGCCTGAAACCCGCATTGAAATCATCCTTCCGGCACACTGCAAGCACGCTGTCGAGACCGCCATGCGCTCATCGCATCCCTACGAGGAACCCGCTTTTGACTTCTACCGCCTTGAGAACGAAAACCCCGCGCTGGGTCTCGGAGTTATCGGGACTTTGCCCGAGCCGATGGAGGTGACCGGGTTTGTGGAACTTGTCAAGAGAGCCTACAACGCCCCCGCCGTGCGATGCTCGGGATGGAGCGGCACTGTCAGGAAGGTCGCATTGTGCACCGGCTCGGGAGGCGAATTTATCACACTCGCCCGCAGCATGGGCGCCGACGCATACATCACTTCCGACGTGCGCTATCACGACTTCGTTGACCACGGACAGTCGCTGTTGATTGTCGATACGGGACATTTTGAAAGCGAAGCATGCTGCAAGGAGGTTTTTTCGCGCATTATTTCAGAAAAATTTCCTAACTTTGCAGTCTATTCCTCACGGGTTGAGAAGAATCCCGTGACTTATATGTGATTTAAAAACTAAAATACTCCTATAAATGGCCACAGAGCAAAACAAAAACGACCAGACTCTCTCGGTCGAACAGCGACTCAAAGCCCTCTACGAGCTTCAGACTCTGCTGTCGCAGATTGACCGTATCAAAACTATCCGCGGCGAGCTGCCCCTCGAAGTGCGCGACCTCGAAGACCAAATCGAGGGACTTCACACCCGCATCGACAACTATCGTCGCGAAATCGAGGACTTGCGCCAGAAAACGCTTCAGGAGAAAGCCAAAATCCAAGACTCACAGTCTAAAATAGAGACTTATCGCCAGCAACTCGACAACGTGAGAAACAATCGCGAGTTTGATATGTTATCTAAAGAGATAGAGTTCCAGAC
>CAMWRO010000344.1 GCA_947176615.1 uncultured Porphyromonadaceae bacterium | reverse complement strand
GGATAATCTCATACAGCGTGACCGTCGGGCCCACCGTAGCCTGAATATGGGAAATCGGGATACCGTAATCATTAAGAGTCTTGGTGATGCGCTGCTTGTTTTCCTCCATTTCCTCGGCATCGACATTGTCAGTCTGATAAACTCGTTCATGAAGAAGTTCTATTGACGGCATCTGAAATCGCGACAACTCGGCAGTGGGGTCATAGACGGTGTCATTCTCTTTATCGACCAATGTTGCCGGCATCTCTTCTATTTCAGGAGTTTCGACGGTGAACAACGGCGGTTCTTCGGCCGTGACCTCGTCATCAACGACGGTGTCGATTTCTCCTATTTCATTATCTGTTTCCGAGTCCGGGTCAAAATCATCGATATCGGGATTGGCAAACAGATCTTTCTGAACAGGCTCGTCGTCAATCACCACTTCGTCAATAGGAGTTACTGTGCGAAACAGCGGATTGGGGTTCTCCTCCTTGAACGACGTTGGCCGGCTTTGCGGTTGTGGCTGAGGTTCTTTTTTCTCCTCAATCACGGGGGGAATATCATTGACTGTTTTCTTTTCCGCCTCGGCTTTCTTTTCTGCCTCGGACTGCCTTTCCGCCTCGGACTGCCTTTCCGCCTCGGCTTTTTTCTCAGCCTCGCGGTCGGCGCGTTCCTTTGCTTCAAGTTCTTCCTGTCGGCGTTCCTCGTCAAGACGAGACTGACGCTCTGCACGTTTCCGCGCAAGACGGGCGTTTATTGCCGATGTGCGGCGGCTGAACCACCGCCATATGTTTTTCAGCCAGTCGAGAAAAAGCATCGCAAGCGCACCGGCCATTATCACACTAAGGCCGAGCGCGCCCCACACACCCGCAAGCTCAACCATGCGGCCGTTGAGGAAATGCCCGTGACGGCCTCCCCAATAAATCGGTGACGCCATCTCCCATGTGACAAACCCGCCGATAACCGATATAGCCACGGCGGTCAAAAGAGACGAGAACGTGAGATTCCAAAATCGGAAACGCTTGACTCCGAGCAGCGACAATCCGAGCGCACCTGTATAAAATATTATCACAAACGCCCCTATACCGAGCCAGTTATAAAGCAGTGTGTGGGCCAACCACGCACCCACCGGCCCCCCGGCGTTACTGATTGATGACGGTTCAAGGTCTCCGCCAAGAAGCGCGCTCTGGTCATGGCCGATATTAAAGAAATAGGACACCGACACGATGAAGGCATAGAGTGAAACAACCAGCAGCACGATACCCGTAAACATGGCAGTGCGGCTGTCACGGACAGCCTTCCACCAGTCAATCTTGGGGGCGGCCGTTTTTTCCGCAACCGGCTCCGGCTTTTCCTCCCTCGGTTAGGGTTTCCCTTACTCCAAACACTGTTGCGCAGGCCGTGGTTCAGGCTGAGGCTTGGGTTGCTCCTCCTGAGGCGATTCAGGCTGAGGGACTCGGTTGTAACGATTTTTATCGGGGTTGACTATCACCTCGGGGTCAAAGGTCTCGTCAATATCTGAATAATGTCCTGACATATTTCTTCTATTCTGTGTTTCTTCCTGTTTAAAAGAGAGAAACAAAGTTACGACTTTCAGTTTGCGTTTGCAAATTTTATGTCTCGAATTTTTATTAACTTTGCATCCGCTATGGCTATTATTGAAATCAAAACACTTGACCACCCGGGTTGTGAGGTATTTGCCTCGCTGACCGAGGCGCAACTGCGCAACCGCCTCGACCCTGACAACGGAATGTTCATCGCCGAGAGTCCCAAAGTCATCAATGTCGCTCTCGATGCCGGTTATCAACCTGTCGCGTTAATGTGTGAACGGAAGCACATTGACGGCGACGCGGCCGGAATCATCGCGCGCTGCGGCGACATCCCGATATATACGGGCGACCGCGAACTGCTGGCATCGCTGACCGGCTACACCCTGACACGGGGCGTATTGTGCGCCATGCGCCGCCGTCCCCACCCCTCGGTGACCGACATCTGTCGCGAGGCAAGCCGCGTGGTCGTGATTGACGGCGTGACTGACACAACCAACATAGGCGCAATCTTCCGCTCGGCTGCCGCACTCGGCATTGACGCCGTCCTGCTCACCCCCACATCATGCGACCCGCTCAACCGCCGTTCTATCAGAGTGTCTATGGGGTCGGTCTTCCTCGTCCCGTGGACTTGGACCGACGGCACCGACACCGAGCTGCACGCACTCGGGTTCAAGACCGTGGCAATGGCACTGACCGACAAGTCAATATCAATCGATGACCCTGCACTCACAAACGAGCCCCGTCTCGCAATTATAATGGGAACAGAAGGCGACGGCCTCCCCCACGACACCATTGCCAAGGCCGACTATACCGTGCGCATCCCCATGAGTCATAATGTCGACTCGCTGAATGTGGCAGCGGCCGCAGCAGTGGCATTCTGGCAACTTCGCAAACGAGACTGAGACGGGTGAAGGGCGAATTATATTATTTTAAGTAGGACAGCCGCGATTATTTTATTTATTTTGTAGAAATTATTTAATACCCCAGTCTTTTATCAATT
>CAMWRO010000343.1 GCA_947176615.1 uncultured Porphyromonadaceae bacterium | reverse complement strand
AGGTCGCTCACCTTGCGTGTGCCTTTCATCCCGAATGGCGCGATGCGGTCACCTTTGCGCCACGGTCTTACCGTGAACACAGGGTCGCCGTCAAGCACTTTCTCGTCAAGATAGATGGTCATCGGGTCGCGGGTGGGGGAGAAGTCACAGCGCGGCGAGACTGTCACTTTGAATTCCGGGTCGTCGGTCAGACTGACAACCCGCTCCTCGGCAGTTTCGCTGCTTGCCGGGCGCAGAATCCCGCGGTCAAGAATGTAGCCGCCAAATGTCAGTCCCGACCGGGAGGAGCAGTTGAGAATGTTGTCGACATGGGTCATGTTGAGGCCGAGCGGCGATAGGATTTCAAACAGCACCATGCGCTGATGTGGTTCGCGGTCAATGATGGCTGCGACATCTATCGACCCATCGGGCGACATGTATTTCTCCACGGCGCCCGTTACGCAGTCGCGGTAAAATTCATAATTACCTCCGAGACACCCTATCGAGCGGGCAATCCCCTCGACCGCTCCGGGAAACTGACGCTCGATTTCGGGAATAATGATGTTGCGCAGGCGGTTGCGGCGATAGTCGTTTTCAAGATTGGTCGAGTCAACGATGTAGTGCAGATTCCTTTCCGTGCAATATTCCTCGATTTCCTGCCGGGTGCAACCGAGCATCGGACGCACGACGTAGCCGGTCCTCGGCTGCATCCCTTTGAGTCCCGCTATGCCGCTGCCACGCATGAGGTTGAGGAAAAAAGTCTCGATATTGTCATCGCGGTGGTGGGCCACGGCGATGACAGCGTTGCCGAGTCGCTGTCTGAGACTTTCCCACCATTCATAGCGCAGGGCGCGACATGCCATTTCGACCGATTCGCCCGTCGCTTTCTGCCGTGCCGGGACATCAAAATCGACCTTGATAAATTCAGCCCCGAGCCGCCCGGCATGACTCTCGGCCACCTCCTCGTCGCGGTAGCTTTCATCGCCGCGCAGGTGGAAATTGCAATGGGTAGCCACACATCGGTAGCCGAGCGAGACGAGCAGGTCGAGCAGCGCGACCGAGTCGGCCCCGCCACTGAGACCGACGATGACAGTCGTGTCAGTATCAATCAGCCGTTTTGCCTCACGGGCAGCCTTTTCAGTGAATGGTGACTTTTTCATTTAATGCAAAGTTACGGATTATCAATGAAAAATGACTAAATTTGCCGGCAAAACAATTTTAGCAATGAAAAAGTCGCTCATCTCGCTGTTCTCGCTGCTGCTTGCAGTCAGCGCCCTCGCTTTTCCGAATGCGCAGGTCGACACCCTCTCGATTGTGACCGAAAAGATTTCCCCGTCGCCGGTCAAGGTGACAGTGGCTGTTCCTGAAAGCTATATGGCCGAAGGTGATACCGCCTCTTATCCCGTCGTTTATCTGCTCAACGGATACAGCGGGGATTACCGTGACTATGCAGCCAACATGCGCCTCGATAATCTCGCGACGCTCCATAATGTCATAATCGTGTGTCCCGACGGGCGCGACAGCTGGTATTGGGACAGTCCTGTCGACGAGGGAATGCAGATGGAGAGTTTTATTGTCGACGAACTTGTCCCTGCGGTTGACACCGAGCTGCGCACCCGTCCCGACCGTGACCATCGCGCTATCGCTGGACTCAGCATGGGCGGACATGGCGCGTTGTGGCTTGCAATGCGTCACAGCGACATCTGGGGCAAAGCCGGGTCGATGAGCGGGGGAGTCGACATAACCCCTGCGAAGTTTCACAAACGATGGAAAATGGCAAAGCGTCTCGGCTCATACGCCTCCAATCCCTCCCGATGGCGCGACCACACTGTCATGAGCCTTGTCCCGACACTCGCCCCCGACCGTCTTGACATTATAATAATGTGTGGTGAGAGCGACATCTTTATCAATGAAAATAATGAATTTGACCGCAGGTTGACCGAGCATGGCATCGACCATCAGTATATCACCGCCCCGGGTGACCATTCGTGGGGTTACTGGAAGTCGGTTTTGCCTGTGATTCTCGAATTTTTCAGCCACGATCGCTAATAAAATTTAACTTTCAAAAGTGGCATATAGATGTGAATAATGTGTAAATTTGCAACCTAACAATAAATTGACGTTGATATTTTGCTATGATACTTGTTGTCGATGACGATGCCACTGTCAGAATGTCGCTCGGGTTGCTCCTCAAAAGGGCAGGATATACCGTCACCGCCGTGGCGACTCCCGGCGAGGCTCTTGACGTGGTGCGCGGCGAAGCTCCCGAGGTCATAATAATGGATATGAACTACTCCTCGACAACCACGGGGGAGGACGGCCTGACACTGTTGCGTCAGGTCAAGATTTTCCGTCCCGAAGTGCCCGTAATCCTCATCACGGCATGGGGGAGCATCGAGCTGGCTGTCGAAGGAATGAAACGCGGTGCATTTGACTTTATCACCAAGCCGTGGGACAACCGGCTGCTACTCAGCCGGATTGAAACAGGCATCTCGCTGGCGCGAGATGCCGCAGTGCCCCGGCCGGGGCACTGCGGCGATGAAAACCGCTTTGAACAATATG
>CAMWRO010000342.1 GCA_947176615.1 uncultured Porphyromonadaceae bacterium | reverse complement strand
TCCCGACGGTTCTTTTGTCGTAGCCGAGACTGCCGAGGAGGCTCTTGAGCTCGCCCGTGAAAAGAATCCCGCCCTGACCGCCGCCGACCTGCGTCAGGACGAAGACTGCCTCGACACATGGTTTTCATCTTGGCTGTGGCCCATCTCGCTGTTCAACGGCATCCTTGAACCCGGAAACGAGGAAATCAACTACTACTACCCCACCGCCGACCTTGTCACAGGCCCCGACATCATTTTCTTCTGGGTCGCCCGTATGATTATGGCCGGATATGAATTTGTCGGCAAACAGCCGTTCAACAATGTATATTTCACCGGCATTGTGCGCGACGAAATCGGCCGAAAGATGTCCAAGCAATTCGGCAACTCCCCCGACCCGCTCGAACTCATCGACACCTATGGCGCCGACGGTGTGCGCATGGGCCTCATGCTCTCCGCTCCTGCCGGAAATGATATTTTCTTTGACAAGAAACTTTGCGAGAACGGCCGCAATTTCTGTAACAAGATTTGGAACGCCTTCCGTCTTGTCAAGGGTTGGGAGGTCAGCGACGAGGCCGAACAGCCCGAAAGCGCGCGCATCGCAGTAGAATGGTTTGGCAACAAACTCAACGAGACCATCAACGAAGTCAATGACTCGTTTGACAAATTCCGCATTTCCGAGGCCCTGATGACAATCTACCGTCTTTTCTGGGACGAATTCTCGTCATGGTATCTCGAAATGGTAAAACCCGATTATCAAAAACCGATTGACCGCAAGACCCTGACAGCGACTCTCGGCTACTTTGACTCGCTGCTCAGAATGCTCCACCCCTTCATGCCGTTTATCAGCGAGGAATTGTGGCAGCATCTTGCCGAGCGTCGTGACGGAGAATCCATCATGTATGCGTCAATGCCTGTTGCCGGTGAGATTGCCCCCGCAATCCTTGCCGACATGGAAACGGTAAAAGAAGTTGTCAACGGAGTGCGCGGAGTGCGCGCGTCGCGCAATATCCCCAACCGCGACCGTCTGACACTGAACGTCATCAACGCCGATATTCCCGGCAAGCCCGTCATCATCCGCCTTGCAGGACTTGACGAAATCGTGAAAGTGTCAGAAAAAGACCCTGCCGCCGCATCATTCATGGTAGGGACAACTGAATTCAACGTCCCGTTGAGCAACAACATCGATGTTGAGGCTGAAATTGCCAAACTGACCAAGGAACTCGAATACCTTGAAGGATTCAAGGCGTCGGTCAACAAAAAACTTTCCAACGAGAGATTTGTCTCCAACGCCCCCGCCGCAGTTGTTGAAGGTGAACGCAAGAAACTTGCCGATGCCGAGACCAAGATTGCCGCTCTTACCGCATCGATTGCCGCTCTGAAGAAATAAGTTTTCGATTGAATATAAGATGCCCCGGTGTTTTCTGTTGAATCACCGGGGCATCTTGTGTTTTTACTTGTAGGTCATGCGGTAAATCGTCGTGATCTGTTTCGTGTCGCAGCTCTTGCGCGGAGCTGTATAGACCGGAGTCAGACTGACGCGGACTCCGTATTCCTTATTGAACTCGTCCAAGTCTTTATCTCCGACAAGCAGATATACTGATTCTCCCGCTACGGGAGCCTTTTTCATCTTTTCGATGGGAACGATACGGTCGCCCGTATAGAATCCTGCGGTGTAAAAACGAAGCATGTCTACATTTATATAGCCGTAAACATCCCCCGAAGGCTGCAACCGGTTTATCTCGCGGGCAAGCGTGATGTCACTCTTGACATTGAGAATCGCCGGGAACGCGGTTGCCGACAGATTCAGATAAATCGCGACCGTAGCAGCGAGAGCCGACGATATGAGCCATCCCTTCCCGCCACGACAAGCAACGGAAAACACAACCCCGCCTGCGATATAGGCCACAATTATAAAAATCCATGAAACCCACGTCAGAGGGGCGTCATGCAACCCGAGAACAAATGCGGCGTCACTTTCTTTCTGGCCCGCGAGCAACGGCTCGACATCCATGAAGTGCACTGCAAGCAGGACCGTCGGGACAACCCACGCGAGAACACCCATAATCAGCGAATACACATTTATCGCAAGTGAGCGACGCTTGACAAGCCACATAATCAGCAACGTGACAAAATAAGCGAGAAACGGATATACCGGCAGGAGATAAACACTGCGCTTGCTCTTGGGAATACAGTAAAACACCACGATAACTACAATCGTGACAAGAGAAAACAATTTCAGCGGATCCATATCGCGGAAACGCTCCCACCAGCCACGGTTGCTGCCTCTCCATTTTTTAATGGCAAAAACAGAAAACAGTGCCAGCAGCGTATATGGGGCCATACCGGCTATTATGGTGATAAAGTTATAATAGAACGGATTGACATGGCTGTCATAGGACATTGTCCCCGTAAACCGGCCGAAATTTTCTTCCATCGCAAGAGCAATGAATCTTTCGCCTCCTTGCAATGCAGCCGCCCAATACCATGCTGCCGGGACAACAAGGGCGAGGATTCCCATCAAGGCAAGAGTCCATGTTGACCGCCACAACCGCTCGCCCCTGATACGGTAGAACACCCCCATCCCAAGGCACGGCAGAGCCATGCCGACGGGG
>CAMWRO010000341.1 GCA_947176615.1 uncultured Porphyromonadaceae bacterium | reverse complement strand
CCGCTCCCTTGTGTCTCGACCTCGTTCTGTTGAGCGACCTCGCCGCCCGTGCAGGCCGCCACGGAATCCAGCGCTGGCTCAGCTTCTACCTCAAGAGCCCGATGCACGACTACACCAAGGGCGAAATCCCCGTCAACAACCTCTATCAGCAATACACCATGCTGAAAAACGCCATCCGCGAAATGGGCGGTTATGAGGCCGACGAGGAAATCGACTGATAATCAATTGCAATAACTCAATAACGGGGAGAGACCTTAACGGGTTTCTCCCCCTTATATGTAAATAAACAACATCAATATTTATGGAAAAAGTAACCCGTCGACTCGTCGACCCACGCTATGTCATCCCGTTCATTCTCGTCACGTCACTGTTTTTCATGTGGGGATTTGCCCGCGCCATTCTCGACGTGCTCAACAAGCATTTCCAAGATGTCCTCGGCATCACCATCACCCACTCGGCGATGATTCAGGCCACGACTTATCTGGGTTACTTTCTGATGGCTCTCCCTGCCGGACTTTTCATAACCCGTTTCGGCTATCGCCGCGGGGTTGTTTTCGGGTTGCTGCTTTTCGGCATCGGCTCGCTGCTGTTCATTCCGGGGTCGAGCCTCATGTCGTTTAACTTCTATCTCGTCTCTCTCTTTATAATCGGGTGCGGCCTCGTAGTGCTTGAAGCCGCCGCCAACCCCTATGTCACCGAACTCGGAGACCGCGCCACAGCCGCAAGCCGACTCAATCTCGCGCAGTCGTTCAACGGACTGGGCTGCATACTTGCCCCGGTAATCGTCGGACAGCTGCTGTTTACCGAAAACGGCGAGTCAAACGTCGCCCTCCCCTATACCATCATGGGAGCGGTAGTTCTTTTTGTCGCCCTGATGTTCACCCGTGTCCGGCTCCCCGAAATCAACGACGACAAGGCCCTGTCTGCGGCCGATGACGCAGCCGAGGCAAAAGGCTCGGGCGCTATCATAGTCAGCCTTCTCGGCAACAAGCATTTCATGCTGGGACTTCTCGCATTGTTCTGCTACGAAATTTCCGAAATATCAATCAACAGCTTTTTCATCAACTATGTCACCGCCGACGGGTGGATGACGCCGCAACAGGGAGCCGCCGTGCTGTCAGTGGGCGGTCTCGGCCTGTTCATGCTTGCCCGTGTCGCAGGCAGCTGGGTGATGAGCCGCGTCGCAGCCGAGAAAGTGTTGCTTTTCTGCGGTGTGATGACCGTTGTCGGCTCGGCACTGGTGGCACTCAATATCGGGATTGTTTCCCGGGCAGGACTGTTTATGTGCTATGCCTTCGAGGCCATCATGTTCCCGACAATTTTTGCCATCACCATCCGCGGCCTCAGCAACACCGCCACCAAGATTGCCGCCTCGATATTGATGATGTCGCCAATCGGAGGCGCTGTAGGATGCCTCCTCATGGGATTAGCTGCCGACGCCACCTCGATGTCGACCGCCTTCATCGTCCCCTGCATCGGCTACGCCTTTGTCCTCCTCTACGCGCATAAATCAAATAAAAAATAAAACATAACAGATAACAAATGCGGGCCGGGGTCAGCTTACAACTGCATCCCGGCCCGCATTTGTTATTTTTTATCTGTTATTCTTTATTTCTTATTTGTTATCCGCTCCACTTCTTTTTCCGATGCGCTGAAGGGACCTGAGGCACCGAGCTTTATAGTGCACATCGCGGCGGCAAATGTTCCCGCCTCGCGATAGGACGCGCCTTTGTTGCGCATATACAGAAAGCCGGTCATATAGGTGTCGCCGCAGCCTGTCGCATCGACAACCTCGTCAGGCTCAAACGCCGGAATCTCACAGTATTCCCCTCCGGCATAGATAAGAGACCCTTCGCTGCCGAGCGTAAGCAGCACCTCTTTCACGCCCCAGTCGGCAAGAATCCGCGCAGCCTTGTAGGGGTCGGTCTCGCCTGTCAGCACCTCGCTTTCATGCTCGTTGGCTTTCAGTATGGTGATATACTTCAGTGCCTCGCGCTTCTCCTCCCAGTCGACCGGGAACACTTTGTCGCCCCGCACCTCGCGGAGATAACCCTGCGCATCGACCGACACAACACCTTTGGTCGACAGATATTTTATCACGTCAAGCGAGAAATCATCGGCAAGCAGACTGCCGAGATGGTAAATCTTGGCATCCACATCTTTCAGGCCATCGACCGTAAAGGGGTCGGCCTTGGCAAGAACGCGCTGTGTGCGGTTGTTCTGATTCTCACCGTAGGTGTTTTCAAAATACACCGAGTTTCGGCTCGGCAGCACCTTGACCTCCACACCCTTGGCGCGAATGTCGTCGACAGCTTTCATCTCGCTTTCGGCAAGAGCCGTCACAAGAAGGAAATCAGAAGGATTCAGGCAGCTGATGCCGTGAGCAAAGTAAAATGATGTGCCTCCCGGCATGTAGACAGTCTGTTTCGGTGTCACAATTTTGTCAAGCGTGATGTGACCAACGCAGCAAATATCGTACTTTTTCATGCAAGATATGTCGAAGTGATTTAAACTTATTACGAAATGTTAAAAACTTATTTCCTATTGAGGGTTTCGTCAACATCCGCACTGCTTTTTGGCCGCTTTAGAGCTTTTCGC
>CAMWRO010000340.1 GCA_947176615.1 uncultured Porphyromonadaceae bacterium | reverse complement strand
TACTACAATATCTCTACATCACGAAGCACACCGTGTTGAGCCACATCACCTCGCTCGCCTGCATCGAGCGCGACACCTCGGTGCGTCTCGACCGTTTCACGGTCAGGAACTTGGAACTGTTTCACCCGATAGGAGAGGGGGGCAAGAGCCTGCTCGACATCATAGACCGCACGGTCAGTCCGATGGGGGCGCGCCTGTTGCGCCGGTGGTTGTCGTTCCCGCTCA
The DNA here is from genome assembly GCA_947176615.1 of uncultured Porphyromonadaceae bacterium. Taxonomy (GTDB): domain Bacteria; phylum Bacteroidota; class Bacteroidia; order Bacteroidales; family Muribaculaceae; genus Duncaniella. The sequence continues at coordinate 2,391 of CAMWRO010000340.1, read as the reverse complement.
AGGATGCCGCCGAGATCAACAAGCGTCTCGACATTGTGGAATACTTTTTCAAGCACCCCGACGACCGCGAGGAGCTGCGCCGCTCGCTGGAGCATGTCGGGGACTTGGAGCGACTGACCGCCAAGATTGCAGCCGGGCGCGTGTCGCCGCGCGAGCTCGTGCAGGTCAAGACGGCCCTGTCGATGATCGGGCCGATAAAGAGGCTGTGTGAGGAATCGGGAGAACCGGCGTTGCAGTCGATAGGGGAGCAGCTGAACCCCTGCGACACCATTGCCGAGCGCATCGCCCGCGAGATTGCCGACGACGCGCCTGCCGCGCTCAACCGCGGCGAGGTAATCAAGGCCGGTGTCGACGCCGAGCTTGACGAGTTGCGCGACCTCGCCCGCAGCGGCAAGGACTATCTGGTAGCCATCCAGCAGCGCGAGATTCAGGCGACCGGCATCCCGTCGCTGAAGGTGGCGTTCAACAATGTGTTCGGCTACTATATCGAGGTTACCAATACCCATCGCGACAAAGTGCCCGCCGAGTGGATAAGGAAACAGACACTGGTCAACGCCGAGCGTTACATCACGCAGGAACTGAAAGAATATGAGGAAAAAATCCTCGGCGCACAGGACAAGATAGCCATTATCGAGCAGCGCATCTACACCGCCCTCGTCACCCGCATGACCGATTATATCCCGGCGATACTTCTCGACGCGTCGCTGCTGGCACGCCTCGACGTGTTTGGCGCGTTTACCCGCGTGGCGCTTGAAAACCGCTACAACCGCCCCGTCGTGGACGATTCGCTTGAAATCGACATTACCGAGGGTCGCCACCCTGTCATCGAGCGTGAGCTTCCTCCCGGCGAGCCGTATATCACCAATTCGGTCTGCCTTTCCAACGAGTCGACGCAGATAATGATGATTACCGGTCCCAACATGTCGGGTAAGTCGGCGCTGCTGCGACAGACCGCGCTGATTGTGCTGATGGCCCAGCTGGGGTCATTCGTCCCCGCCGAGAGTGCCCGCATCGGTGTCGTCGACAAGATTTTCACCCGTGTCGGCGCGAGCGACAACATCTCGCTCGGCGAGTCTACTTTCATGGTCGAGATGAACGAGGCCGCGTCGATACTGAACAACATGAGTCCCCGCTCGCTGATACTTTTCGACGAGCTCGGGCGCGGCACGTCGACCTACGACGGCATCTCTATCGCGTGGGCCATCGTCGAGCATATCCACAATCACGGCGACATCCGTCCCAAGACACTTTTTGCGACCCATTATCACGAACTGAACGAGATGGAGCGCAATTTTCCGCGCGTGGTCAACTATAACGTGTCGGTCCGTGAGATTGACGGCAAGGTGGTGTTTCTGCGCAAGCTCGCCCGCGGAGGGTCGGAACACAGTTTCGGCATCCATGTAGCCAAGCTGGCCGGTATGCCGCAGTCGATTGTAAAACGCGCCGACGAGGTGTTGCGCCATCTTGAGAAAGTCAACCGCGACACCGACAGCGAAATCTCGCGCAACCTGAGCGAGGTGTCGTCTCCCGGCGAGGAAGGTGTGCAGCTCTCCTTCTTCCAGCTCGACGACCCGGTGCTGGCACAGTTGCGCGACCAGATTCTCGGCCTCGACATCGACAATCTCACCCCGATGGCCGCCCTCAACAAGCTCAACGACATCAAGAGCATCCTGACGGGGAGATGAATTAACCCATAATATAGTAGCGATAAGCCGCTAAAGTGCATGGCAGCCGGTCTTGACAGGGAATGACCGGCAGCTCTGCCGCCGTAAAAATCCTATATGTGGTGTTGACCACACGCTGCCCGCACCTAAAGGCGCGGTTGCATGTGGCTAACGTTGACACGCGGCCATGCCGCGTAATCGGCGGCTCTGCCGCAAATAGGAAAGTTACGGTTCTGAGTGACTGGTGATTCTGCGTCGTGTCATGACGCGACTATGGGAACAGCCTCGATATAGTGAAAAGCCGCGGAGCGGCGAGGCCATGCGAAACCTCATGCCTCGGCATGGGGAGAGGAGGATAACCAAGGTCCTATAACGTCGGAGACGTGGGTCTGTGGTCGATACCATAGGCTCGCATCTCCGATGCTTTTTCACTTGTTTTGTCACCTCTCCCCATGCTGAGGCATGGGGTTTCGCATGGCCTCGCCGCTCCGCGGCTGCCATACCCTCAAGTCAGCGACATCGCGCCCGCAGAGAACAACGCGTAAAACATCTCTACGCACCCCCTCGGGGTGCACCCTCGCTAAACCCCATGTGGTCACTTCACAGACCACATGGGGTTTAGCACACGATACGCCAATGCACCTCGGAGAGGCGCCCCTTTGCGATGGTTGAGAGGGTGTTGCAAAACTGGGTTTTGCCCCGAGTAATATTTAATCCGTAAGGATTA
>CAMWRO010000339.1 GCA_947176615.1 uncultured Porphyromonadaceae bacterium | reverse complement strand
CTAATTAACAAAGATTTATGAGAAATTTCAAAGCATATATGACCCTGCTCGCAGGCGGCGCACTCTCGCTGACTGCCTGTCAGGACGACTTCGATACTCCCGAGCTCCCGGCTCCCGTGGCGACAATCGAAGCCAACACGACCATCAACGAGGTCAAGACCCGCTACTGGAACGACGCGACCAACTATATCGACACCATCCGCCTCAACGACGCGGGCGAGCATGTAGTCATCGCCGGACGTGTCATTTCGAGCGATGCCGCAGGTAACATCTACAAGAGCCTCGTCATTCAGGACGAGACCGGCGCGCTCGCGATGTCAATCAACGCCAACTCGATGTACAACAAGTACCGCATGGGTCAGGAGGTGGTCATTGACCTCACCGACATGTACATCGGCAAGTACAACGGCCTCCAGCAGCTCGGTTTCCCCGAAGAATATCAGGACACCTACGAGGCTACTTTCATGCCCTACGAGTTCTTCGAGATGCATGCCCAGCTCAACGGCAACCCCGAGCCGGCCAAAATCGACACCATCCCCGTTAACTCCTACAATGACCTGTCGACCTCGCCCGAGGGCCTGCGCAAATGGCAGAGCCAGCTCGTCAGATTCAACAACTGCCACTTTGAACAGGGTGGTCAGACCACATTTACCGACGGCCACAAGACCACGTCCAACCGTACCCTCATCCTTGCCGACGGCAACTCGATTATCGTGCGCACCAGCGGTTACTCGACCTTTTGGGGCGACGTGCTCCCCGCAGGTGACGGCGACGTTGTCGGCATCCTCTCCTACTTCGGCACATCCGGCTGGCAGCTCCTTCTCAACGGACGCAACGGATGCATGAACTTCGGCAACCCGACCGTGGGTCCCGTAGGACCCGGTGCCGAGGACAATCCCTATACCGTTACCGAGGCTATCGAGGTTGAAAAGGCCGGGACATCGGCCAAGGGTTGGGTTACCGGCTACATCGTCGGCGCTGTCGCTCCCGGCGTTCAGACCGTGGCAAGCAACGACGACATCGAGTTCAAGGCCGACCCCGTCATGGACAACACCCTCGTTATCGCCGCCACCCCCGACTGCAAGAACTTCGAGGAATGTATCGTCTTCGAGCTGCCTCAGGACTCCAAACTCCGCAAGTTTGGCAACCTGCCCGAGAATCCCGGCAACTATGGCAAGCAGATCTGGATTTCAGGCACCCTCGACAAGTTCCTCGGCACCTACGGCATTACCGGCAACCGTGGCACGGCATCTGAATTCCGCATCGACGGCGTCCAAGTCCCCGACGATCCCAAGCCCGTAGACGGCGACGGCTCCAAGGAGAATCCCTATACGGTAAATCAGGTTCTCGGACTCGGCAACCCCGGCACCAAAGCATGGGTTACAGGCTACATCGTAGGCTGGGTTCCCGAAGCTAAGATTGCCGATGCTAAATTTGAGGTACCCGCCACTCAGGCCGCCAACGTGCTCATCGCGGCCGACCCTGCCTGCAAGGACTACAACCAGTGTGTGGCCATTCAGCTCGTCTTCGGCACCGAGGCCCGCAACGCAGTCAACCTCGTTGACCATCCCGACAACCTCGGCAAGAAAGTGTCTATCGAGGGTACTCTCGACAAATACTTCGGTGTGTGCGGCGTGAAAGGCTCGACAGGCTATGAACTTGACGGCACAAGCGGCGGCGACACCCCCGTCACCCCGCCCGCCGGTGATGGCGACGGCTCCGAGGCCAAACCCTACAGCGTGTCACAGGTCATGGGCCTTAACAACCCCGGCACCGAGTCTTGGGTAAAAGGCTATATCGTGGGATGGGTTCCCGAAGCTAAAATCGCCGAGGCTAAGTTTGAAACCCCGGCCACAAATGCCGCCAACGTACTCCTCGCCGAGTCGCCCAACGAAACCGACTACACAAAGTGCATCCCCATTCAGCTCGTCTCAGGCAGCGACATCCGCAAGGCTGTCAACCTGATGGACAACCCCGGAAACCTCGGCAAAGAGATTGAGCTCAAGGGCAAACTTGAAAAATACTTCGGTGTTACAGGCGTGAAATCACCGTCGGAGTTCAAACTCGACTCCACCGGCGGCGACACCCCCAATCCCCCCGTCACCCCTCCGGCCGGTGATGGCGGCACTCAGGACAAACCTTACAGCGTTACCGAAGTGCGCGGTCTTGACAATCCCGGCACATCCGCATGGGTAGAAGGCTACATCGTCGGTTATGTCCCCGCGGCCAAATATGCCGATGCCGTGTTTGAGATTGCCGAAGGCGCAACCGTCTCGGCATCCAACCTCCTCCTCGCCCCGAGTCCTGACGTGAAAGACGGCGCACAGTGCATCCCCGTCCAGCTTGTCTCGGGCAGCGATGCCCGCAAGGCTCTCAACCTCAAGGACAACCCCGGCAACCTCGGCAAGAAAGTAAAGATTGAAGGGTCGCTTGAAGCCTATTTCAGCCAACCCGGTCTCAAGAATCCCACAAACTTCGTAATCGAATAATCCCCCTGAATCCGTGATAAAAGCGCGTCCCCACCCCCGTGGAGACGCGCTTTTCATTTCCCTTTGCAAATGTAGGGGCGCGATACATCGCAATGTCACTAACTTAAGACTAAATTCCACGTTTATAATTAGTAAAAGTGA
>CAMWRO010000338.1 GCA_947176615.1 uncultured Porphyromonadaceae bacterium | reverse complement strand
GAGCATCTGACTACGGATCAGAAGGTTACAGGTTTGAATCCTGTAGGAGTCACAACAACTGAATCCCGTCACCATTAATTGAGGCGGGATTTTTTTGTATCACGCGGTTTGGGCGTTAGGATTGAAAAATTATTGTGGGTTGTCATATAAGGCTGCCCCGCGGCGGTAAATGTCGTGCATCTCGTCGGCGAGCGACTGCGGTGCCGTTACCCGTATCCCGTCCCCGAACCCTAAGAGCTGAGTGATGAGCTCGGGATTTATTACGACATCCATTTCAAAAGTCGTGCTGCCGTCACCGATGTCAGTCTTGACGACGCGTTGTGACGCATGTAGCGGTTTGGTGAGAATGTAGCCTGCCTGCCGGCTGTCGGCGAGAAAGGTTACAGTCTCTTTCCTCAGTTCCGGATATTTTGTAACGCCGATTATGTCGTTGAAAAAGTCCTGACCGAAATCGGGATTCTCCCGGTAGGTAATCTCGGGGCAGCGGTGGAAATCGACGATGCGGTCGAGGGCGAGGTTGAACAGCTTCATGTCCCCGGCGCGTGACCCGAAAAGAAACCAGCGGTTGCGATACTCTTTCAGCAGGTAGGGAAAAAGGATGTATTGTCGGGGAGCGCGGGCGTTGAACGACTTGTAGCTGACGCTCACCGTCGTCTGTGACGCAATGGCATCGTAGAGGGGGTTGAGGTGCTCGAGTCCCTTTAGGTTGGGGTTGCGTTCAAAGTCGACAATCGGCCCGCGGTTTCCGGCCGCTGTCAGTATCTTGTCTTGGAGGCGGCTCACGACATCGGCCATTTCGTGGAAACGGTCAAACTCGTCAAACTGGCGCAGCAAATCGATTGTGCGGTTCAGTACCGCTATGTCGTGTTCTGACAGAGGACGGGTGTTGATGGAATAGTCAGGATCGGAGTAGCGGTAATATTTTCGCTCATACACTTCGATGGGGGCCTCGTAGCCGAGGCGGTCCGAGCGCATCATCTGGATGTCGAGCTGCACTGTCCTCACGCTTACCGGCTCCTGTTTTCCCTCATACTCATAGAGCGCATCGCTACAGGCGTCCACAAGGTCTTGGAGCGTCCATCGTCTCCCCGTGTTGCGGAGGCAGCGGTCGATGGTGCGATAGCGCAGAAGTGCGTTTTTATTCTGTGACATGAAAAAAATTTTTTTGCGAATTTATGAAAATAGTTTCAATTACGCAAAATCATTGCGTAGATACTCGTGAACTTTGCAGTGTGAAACCTCTAAAAAGTAAAAAAACTATGAAAAAGGATATGATTTTCTTCTCAGCCGACGGAAAAGGCTTGACTTCGACCTCGGCCAACCACATCGCGAATCTTGCCAAAGAGATGATTCGTGACATCGAGATGTCGCTTGAAGGCATGACCCTCTACTCCACGACAGTCACGCTTATCGGCTCGGAGAAACCCGCCGTGTTGAACCACGGCGCGACAGCTGCCGACGTGGAAGATGTCATATCCCGTCTGCACACCGTGGCCGACGCAAAGTCGCTTATTGCATGGCTGCGCGAGGCTATTAAGGCCAAGGAGCGTCTGCATGACGAGACGACAGGCATGACCCTTGCCGAGTATGCTAAAATTAAAGGTATCAAGATTGTCGAGCCGCCGGTTCCCGGCGACGCGCTTACCGAGGACGAATATTTCGCCTCCAAGCCGCTTGATGAGCGATGCCGTTACTATTCGCTTGAAACGCTGGCGGCGACGCTCGGTAAAGCGGTTCATCCCGGCGGTGAGTTTGCCGAGGCGCGAAACGAGCTTCAGGCCAAGGCCAAGAGTCCCCATACCGTTTCGGGCGCGGGGCGTGACGCGCTGATTTATACCTATCAGCCGACGGTCGACAGTCAGGTGGTCGAGGATGTATATTTCAGGCTGCAGAAACAGTATCGCGACGCGCAGGCGCGTCTCAACGAGATGAGGCACGAATGCCGTAGGGCGGTTGAGGAATCGGTGGTGGCCGCTAAGGCCGAATATACCAAGGCTGTCGCCGCATGGTCGGTTGACAGAAAACTTCTTGAGGCGCAGTTTACCGAATATGTCCAGCGAAAAACCAAAGAGATTGCCGCCTTGCGGATATTGGTTCCCGATGCGTTGAAAGATATATATGAGACTGTTTCGGATCTTGGAAAAAAGACTGAAAAAGGAGTGTGAGGTGTGGCAGCGGTCACCCGGTTAAGGGACCTGAGCCTTCAGGAATGAAGATGGGTGTCGACTACATCTGCAACAAGGCTTTGAGCCGCAATTTGGCGGCAGGAACTTAAAACCCCGGCGTTGTCGGGATTTGATGACGGAATTTCCACTTTTTACTCTCTCCATGCCTGTGAAGACTTGATTGATCGGAGGCTGATTTTGTTCTTGAAAGGAAATCCGGCTTTAGATTTCGTTCCGGCTTTTGGTGAAGCAGACACTCGTCGGCATTCCGCCTCGCGCGGGGGACGGTTGGATTGATTCTGAATCATGAAAACCGTCCCTTTTTTAGTGTTGTCAATTATGTATTGAAAATTAAGTATTGAGAATTAAGTATTGAACAAAGCGACATTATCGCATTACACCCCCTCTTTTCATGTAGTATCTTTGCGAAAAAATACTACACACGATGAAGACAATCCAAGCAAAACCTAA
>CAMWRO010000337.1 GCA_947176615.1 uncultured Porphyromonadaceae bacterium | reverse complement strand
AAACAACCTCTTATACGACCACACATTTTTTCGTAATCAGCATTGTTTTTTTTGCGCTTTGCAGTGTCGAAACTTTTGCGTACCTTTGCACTTTCCTAATTCACTTTTCCACAAAAATAAGATTTCTATGGGTGGATTCTTTGGTGCGATCTCACGCAAACCGTGTATTATCGACCTTTTTTACGGCACCGATTACAACTCCCATCTCGGCACCAAGCGGGCAGGGATGGTGACATTTGACCCCGAAAAGGGTTTCAACCGCACAATTCACAGTCTTGAACGCGACTATTTCCGTTCTAAATTTGAGGACGACCTCGACAAATTTGTCGGCAACCAAGGCATAGGCGTCATCAGCGACACCGACCCGCAGCCGATTATCGTCAATTCCCATCTGGGACGTTATGCAGTCGTAACAGTAGCAAAAATCAACAACATCCGCGACATCGCCGCCGAGTTGCTGGAGAAAAAAATGCACTTCAGCGAGCTGTCGGCCAACAATATCAACCAGACCGAGCTTGTCGCGCTGCTCATCAACATGGGCAAGACATTTGTCGACGGCATCAACCTCGTCTACAAGAAGATAAAAGGCTCATGCTCAATGCTTATCCTTACCGAAGACGGCATTATCGCCGCCCGCGACTATCTGGGGCGCACCCCCATCGTGATAGGCCGTAAAGAGGGAGCCTATGCCGCCGCAAGCGAGACATCGGCGTTTCCCAACCTCGACTATGAGCGGGTGTGTGACGTGGGTCCGGGCGAGATTGTGCGCCTGACCGCCGACAGCATGGAGGTTCTTCAGGCAGCCGCCCCGCGCGAGCAGATATGCTCGTTCCTGTGGGTCTACTACGGTTTCCCCGCGAGCGACTATGACGGAATCAACGTCGAGGCGATGCGCGAGGCCGGGGGACGGGCGATGGGTCAGGAGGATGACACCGAGGCCGACTGTGTGTGCGGCATTCCCGACTCAGGAGTGGGTCACGCGCTCGGTTATGCCGAAGGTCACGGAATCCCCTACCAGCGCGCGGTGCTGAAATATACCCCGACATGGCCCCGCAGCTTTACGCCGGGCAACCAGTCGCGCCGCGACCTTGTGGCGAAAATGAAACTTATCCCCAACCGGGCCATCCTCAACGGCAAGCGGGTCGTGTTCTGCGACGATTCCATCGTGCGCGGAACCCAGCTGCGCGACAACGTGCACACCTTCTTCGAGTGTGGTGTCAAGGAGGTTCACGCCCGCATCTCGTGCCCCCCGCTGGTCTACGGATGCCCATTCGTCGGGTTCACGTCGTCAAAGAGCGATCTCGAACTGATTACCCGCCAGATTATCCGCGACTTTGAGGGCCGCGATGACGCCAAACTCGAAACCTATGCCACGACCGGCACTCCCGAGTATGAGCGCATGGTTGCCGAAATCGCCCGCCGCCTCGACCTGACCTCACTGCAGTTCAGCAAAATCGAGAATCTCATAAAAAGTATCGGCCTGCCCAAGTGCCGCGTCTGCACCCACTGTTTTGACGGCACAGGCTGCCATCCCGACGAGGCATACCGCGAAGACCATCCTGAGGAGGAATAGTTTAAGGTTTGGGTAACTGTTATAAATAACAGCGGCAGCGGCAGCGCCTCCGTCTATAGTCGGCGGCGCTGCCGCTGACTATAGACGGAGTTAAGTTAGCGACATTGCAGCGTGGCGCGACGATACTATATGTTCAGGAGATTGAGGGGAAGGAGCATTTTAATTAAAAAAATTTATTATATTTGCAGTCTAACTTTAAATTTTTACTGCAATGAAAGAGATTTATAAAGTAATTATCGGTGCTATCGTGTGTCTTGTTCTTGCTGCGGGAATGTGCGTGGCTATTCCTTATTATAATGTGTGGCGCAAGGAGATGGACGGCAGGGCACAGTTTGCCGAGGCTGAGCAGAACCGCAAAATCAAAATCGAGGAGGCAAAAGCCAATCTTGAGGCTGAAAAGCTCAATGCTCAGGCCGAGATTGAACGTGCGCGCGGCGCGGCCGAGGCTATCCGCATCGAAAACGGCAGCCTTACCCCGAGCTATATCCAGTATCTGTGGGTGAGACAGCAGAGTGACCTCAACAACAAGACTGTCATCTATATCCCCACCGAGGCCAACCTACCGCTGCTCGAATCGACCCGTCTGCTCAACGACGTAAAATAACCGACATTTGTTATCCACCAAATCTAAAAGTCTCGGAAAATCGTTGTAACTTTGCAAGAGGATTTAATGACACCGATTCTGTCGGCGCATACGCGTACATTCCTCTTGCAAATACTAATAAACAACTTAATAACGACCGAATCATGGCAAGACCAATTAAAGAAACACCCGTTTTGGAAGGTGAAGACGCTCGCCGATTCATAGAACACATGAACACGACCCGCGTAGAATCTTCTGAGAAAAAGCGCAGACGGTTAGCTAATTATAAATTAGCAATGAGCATTCTGGTTAACAAATAAGCCATTATGCACGCTGAAGAAATATTAGCCAACTACGAAATACGAAAACTCGGGCTGAATGACCGTGTCCGACAATTCGATTGTGGAGATGAAGACCTTAACGACTTCATCATTAATGATGCGCCTCTGTATCTGTCTCTTATCCACCTCTCCGAGCCCACGAGACTAAGG
>CAMWRO010000336.1 GCA_947176615.1 uncultured Porphyromonadaceae bacterium | reverse complement strand
CGGTACACGAGCCGTAGCGGCGGCAGCGGCTGCGGGGTATACGACCTTGCCGCGAGCTTTAGCTCGCCCCCTCCCCGCGATATTTTAACAAAAATTTCGCCTCACCCCTTTGTTTATTAAAAAATATTGTATCTTTGCAAAATGTTACCACAACCGCTGGCAACCACAACAACGCGACACCAATAAACCAATTTTATATACATTATGAAAAAAATTTACTCAATTATCGTCGCAATGATACTATCTGCCGTATCATTCGCCGCCGGCGCCTACTCGGTCACAGTCAACATCGACCACCCCGAGCGCATAAGCATCTACAACTACTCGGTGACGATTCCATCGCCCCTCACCGAATCATTCACCCTTGAGTCTGAATACTCCGCCAACATCAACATAAACACATCAGATTCAAAATACTTTGTAAAATCCATTGTTGACCAAGACGGAAACGAAGTCGAAAAACTATATGGATCATTCTACATCTATATCGACAGTGCCCACGACGGCGCAACCTACAACATCTCGACCGGCGACAAAGAAACAGAACCAAAGAGCATCTGCTATGTGACCGTCGACGCACCCGAAAAAATCCGTCTCGCACTCAACGACGACCGATACACCGACATTAACACCGACTTCGAGCCCGCTCCCGCGAGCAACACCGTCCAATTTGTATACGGCCTGCAAAACCCCCTCTTCCTCAGAGCCGCAACCAACGAATCCAACACCCGGCTTTACTCGGTAAAAGTCGACGGTAACGACGTTGAACCCGACTACTACAACCAATACTCCATCAACGTAAAAAACGAAAGCAACGTAGAAATAATCTACGCCTACCCCGACCAAGAATGTGAAGTCGAGATTCTACTCCCCGACGGCGTTCCCGCATCTGCAATAACAAAAGTTACAGCATTCTACGAAGACAAAACCACTCCCATCGAAGTGGTCGACTCTAAAGTATTCATCCCCATGGGACAATATGTCGACTTCTACTTCTCAACCGACTACAACCTGAAGGGATACACCCTCAACGACCTGACTCCCGTCAGCCTCCATTCCACCAACAATTTCCGCGTATTCATCGACAGCAATTCAACCCTCGCGGTCGACATTGCCAAGTATGCACGATTTGAAACAGTCGTCTCGGTCAACACCGCCGCCGCCGTGAAACTCTGCAACTTCATCAGCTATGGCAACGAAATCGAAATTCCCCTCGTTGACGGCGACAACACCGTCTCCGTAAGCGAAGGAAAACCCGACCTCCGCATATACCCCTCCCCCGCAGGCTACATCAAGTCTGTAACCGACGACAGCGGAAATGAGTACCAGCTGAGCTATTACGACGATTGCTATATCGTAAGCGTTAGAGAATCCGGCCCCAAGAAAATCATAATCGACGCCGAAACCTACTCGACCGACCCCGTAAAAGTCGCTTGGGACGACACCTATTCTCCCGGCCTGAAATTCACCGACCTCGTCCTCGGGGTCAACAACGTCGACTACCCCGACACTCAGGTTGAATTTGACGAAACCGGATTCATGGCAACCCCCGGTAACTCCTACCGCCTGAACCTGAACACCGACGGTTACACTTTCAACAACTCCTACTACGACAACAACTGCGTTTATACCGACAACTCTACCGGAACCCCCGTAAGCCTTATTTCCTACAGCGGATCTTCTGACTTCAAAGTAATCGAAGGCGGCATCCTCACCCTCGACGCCACCCCCAACCCCCACTACATCTTCTCAATCACCGTCGACGACCCCGAGGCCGCAATCGTATATCGCCGCGTACAATCCGGCTACCAGTATGTCAAGGAAGAAATCACCGGATTTGAAGCAGGAGTCCCCAAAGAATTTGACATCATGGGAGCATCTGCACCCCAGTTCATAATCGACCCCGTCGACAACGAACACTATGCCTCTGTCTTTGAAGCCTCCAACGAAATAATCCTCAGCCGCACACTGTTCACCGTCGACAACGGCTACGACATCCGCGTTTCCACCGGCCTCTACGACCGCTCATCTCAGGCCGTGGTATTCGTCAAGGATATGGCCTATGCCGACTTCTCTTTCTACATCCGCCTGTCCGACGAAAAAACCTACATCCGCAACGAAGTCGGAGAAGAACCGGTCTGGGCCGACGGTTACAACACCTTCAACTTTGACGAAAAGGGCGACAACCCCATGACATTCGTCATCAACGGCTCCACCTACGGCGGCGGATTATTCGACATCTCCAAAGTATGCCTTATCCTCAACGACGAAGTTCAGGTTTCCAATGACCCCGGCTACCTCAACTACACCCTCAACCCCAAAAACGGATCAGTCATCAAGGCTTTTGTCAACGGTGAATCGCCCAAGCACGACGTAACATTCTCAATCGAAGGCGACAAAAACTTCACAGTCAAGAAAGACATCATTACCGAAGTTTCCGACCTCTCCTCCCCCGTCAACGTTCACGAAGGAACCCGTGTCGACATCATCCCCGATGAAGGCGAAACAATCGAGGTTACCGTCAACGACCGCAGCATACCCGCCTTCGAAGACCGCCACACATTCTATGTTACCGGAGCTACCGACGTCCTCATCAAGGGCAAGCAGTCAGGCATTGAAACAATCGGCGCCGACTCCGCAGCCACCGACCGCG
>CAMWRO010000335.1 GCA_947176615.1 uncultured Porphyromonadaceae bacterium | reverse complement strand
CATTTGAGCGATTACAAAATTACTTTTGCCTTCACAAAACCACAGCCAGAAAACACTCAAAAAATAAAACAAATGCGGATTTCCACCTGAAAATAAAAAAACTCGCCCCGTTTTGAAACTTTCCATACCCCCGAAATGTTTCAAAATGCGACTTTTTGACCAAAATTAGCATTTTTAACCTTCCGCAGGGCTCAACGAAATTTTCAATCCTCAATTAAAAAACAACGGGCGGAGGTCGATTTCTCGCCTCCGCCCGATCGATAGAGCTAACTTATTACAAACTTATTGGAAACTGTATATTACTTTGCAATCTTCACTTTCTTGTCGGCAGTGGTAACCACGAGAACACCGTTAGCCTCAACATTGATAGGCTCGTTGGTGTAACCGGTTGCCACGGTCTGACCGAGGATGTTGACAATCTTGACAGCCTCAACCTCGTCACCGTAAACGGTCACCTGATTGCCGTTAACCTCTACCTTGAGGTTGTGGCTGTTGGCTACGATATTTTCGATGCCTGACTGACCTACCTTAACGGTGGCAAATTCAGATGCGCGCTCGTTGTAGAGGCTGACAGCCTGAACACCGACGGTGTATTCGCCTTCTTCGGCAACCTTGATCGAGTAGTTTTCAACCATAGGACGGATAGCAACTTCCTTGCCCGAAGAAACCTTCACGAAACCGGTTTCGAGGTCAGCGGGGATAACCGAGATGATTTTGCCTGAAGGAGTCTTGACAACGACGTTGTAGGCGCAAGTATATTCGCCGTCTTCAACATCTTTCCAAGTCACGTTGAGCATACCGTCAACGATTTCGGCAGCGACTTCGGTGGGAACGGCAGGAGCTTCAACCTCTACATCGGTCTGGTTGAGGAACAGGTGAGATGCCCAGTGCCAGCCGCCATCCCAGAAGGATGCCCAAGCATAACCAACTTGGAACTGGTCGGCAAGACCGTTGCCTGTAACGTCACCGACGGCTGTCTGACCATCCTTGCCGTTATAGCCGCGTGATTCAAGCTGGGGAGCCTGAGTGAAAGTTCCGGCATAATCACCATAATAGATATAGCTGTCCTGACATCCGTCAAAGAACATGTCGAGGTTGCCGTCGCCGTCAAAGTCGCGGGCTACGTTGTGGAAACGTTCAATCCAGTCAAAGTTGAGCTGTTCGCCGTTCTGGTTGAAGAAGATGTCCTTGCCTTGAAATTCGCCGAACACCTCGTCGCCAAACGAGAGCTGGTTGAGATAAAGACGTGAGTCAAAACCGGTCTTGTCAGAGTAACCTGCCGCGTAGAAGTCGAGATAACCGTCCTTGTCAAAGTCAGCAATCACAGAAGATGTGCCACGGGGAACATAACCGGTCTGGAGGTAGGGAGTCAGAGGTGTGACATCGACAAATTTCTTACCTTCTTGGTTAAGATATATGCGCATATTGGCACCGCCGCTGTTGAAGCCGTCCCAGACGTTTTTCATCCAGCCGTCGCTCACGATGTCGACCCATCCGTCATTGTTAAGGTCAACGAAGTGCACATTGTGGCCGCAGGGGAGGAACCATCCGGGGAGTTCTTCCTTATCCTTGATGATTTCGCCTTCTTTGATTACGTTGCCGTCGGCATCCTTTTCATCATCTTCGCGGATTTCGGCAGTCCATACACCACCCTGTACTTCGGCGATGTCCATACGCTCAAACTTGCCGGTGCCGTCAACGTTGCGATAAAGAGCAGTGAACGCCTTGTCATAACCCTCGGGCTGTTCTTCCATATATTTGCCGCATATCACCAAGTCGACATAACCGTCGCGGTCATAGTCGGCAACCGACACATTATTGTGATACATGTCGGCACCCTTGTCATCGTCGTCGGTCGACATGAAATAAGGGATACCGTGGTCTTCCACGCGCTCGAATGTGCCGTCACCGCGACCCTTGAACAAGGCTACGAAAGCACCGTTACCATTGTCATTGGGAGTGGGGATTGCGCCGTAAGCCTCTTTCCACAGATTATTGTTGCTACTCATGACAGCAACAACAAAGAGGTCAAGATTACCGTCGTTGTTGTAATCCATAGGCACGATGTGGCCCTGCGCAAAACCGGGAAGCCCGCTAAGGCTTTTCACTGTATACTTGGTCTTTTCAACCTGAATAGGATCGCCGTTATCGTCAAGGACATCATTACCATTCTCGTCCTTGAGGTTTTCCATGAAGGTTCCGTCTTCTACGGGAATGAAACCATTGTGAGTCCATGTGCCGTCACCGTTGTTCAGATAGACTTCGGCACGTTCTTCGTAGGACCAAAGATAAGGAAGGTTCTCGAAATAACCTGCATTTCCCGAATAAATCAAATCGAGACGGCCGCTGTTGTTAATGTCGGCAAACTGGGCAACCGAAGACTGAACACGACCGAAGAAACTCTTCTGGTTCTCCTGATCCCAAGTCTTGTCATCAATCTGCCAAGTGGCCTGAGCACCGGCTGAAAGGCCGCACATAGCAGCGACACTTGCCATCACAAAAAATTTGGTAGAATTTTTCATTGATACAAATTTAAAATTAATGTCATTACTCTTAGGTAGGCATTGTGCCTATACAACTCATTTAAGAATGCAAGGTCTTCCTGGGCGGTGGTGGCATACGCCTTTAATCCCAGCACTTGGGAGGCAGAGGCAGGCGG
>CAMWRO010000334.1 GCA_947176615.1 uncultured Porphyromonadaceae bacterium | reverse complement strand
ATACTGCGCCCACCTATATCTACACGAGCCTTAGAGTCGGCAGCGGCAGTTGCGTATAAGAGACAGGTGTCGGGCCAAACGATACCATGTCGAGGTGGGGGTACTTTTCAAGGAAAAGACCACACTCCAGTCCGGCGTGGATAGCCTTGATGGCGGGAGTCACGTCATAGAGTTCCTTGTAGGCGTCGCGGGCGATTGCCATGATGGGCGACTCGAGGTTGGGCTGCCATCCGGGATAGCCGTCACCGTGGGTAACCTCGGCACCTGCGAGCTTGAACACAGCCTCTACCTGATAGGCGATGTCCCATTTGCGTGACTCAACCGAGCTGCGCTGGCTTGTCGTAACGAGAATCTTGTTGTCGGGAATCATCTTGACGGCGGCAAGGTTGGTTGAAGTCTCAACAAGACCTTCGAGGTCGCGGCTCATGGAGATTACGCCGTGAGGAGCGCTGTAGAGAGCGCGGATGATGTTGAGCGAAGTTGTCTCGTCAATGGTGAAATCGGGGGTGTCGACGCTCTCCATCGAGATTTCGAGGGTGGGTTCGAGGCCCTTGTATTCGTTTTCGACATCGGCTATAAAGTGGTTGAGCATCGTGCGCACGGTTTCCTTGCGCGAAGTGTGCACGCCGATAATGGCATGGGCTGCGCGGGGAATTGCGTTGCGCAGGTTTCCGCCGTCGATTTCGGCCAGCGAGACTTCGTGTTTCTGCGAGAGGTCAAAGAGGAATCGGGCAAGGAGCTTGTTGGCGTTGGCACGTCCCAGATGGATGTCACCGCCCGAGTGTCCGCCCTGTCCTTTCTCGATGTTAATCTTGAAATAGAGGAAGTCTTTGGGCGCAAAAGAGCGGTTATAGGTAAAGGTGCAGGTGGTGTCGACGCCTCCGGCGCACCCGACGAATATTTCAGCATCATCTTCCGAGTCAAGGTTGAGGAGCATTGAGCCTGTAATCATGTTTTCGCCGAGGTTGTTGGCACCGGTAAGTCCGGTTTCCTCGTCAACGGTGAAAAGAGCTTCGAGAGGACCGTGGACAAACGAGTCGTCAATCAGCGCGGCAAGGGCGGCAGCCATACCGATACCGTTGTCGGCACCGAGAGTAGTGCCGTCGGCACGGAGCCATTCACCGTCAACGACAGTCTTTATGGGAGAATTCTCAAAATCGAAATTCTTGTCATTGGACTCGCACACCATGTCCATGTGGGCCTGAAGGATAACGGTCGGAGCATCTTCGTGGCCGGGAGTGGCAGGACGCGACATTACGACGTTGCCCACGGCGTCGGTCTTCACTGAGAGGTTGTGCTTGGCAGCAAAATCAAGAAGATACTGACGGATTTTCCCTTCCTTCTTGGACGGACGGGGCACCTGAGTAATCTCGTCGAAAATCGAAAAGACGAGAGCCGGTTGAAGGTCTTTGATTGTCATATTTTATACCGTTGTTAAAAAATAAGTAATCTTAAACAATTGGACGCTTAATGGAAAAATAATGTTAAAATTCCTATTAAAGCACCACTAAGTTATAAAATAAAATTGATACACACACAATATTTTGCCGTAAATTGTTACTTTTGCATCGTAAATGCAATTTGCCCTATGAAAATTATACTTGTATTGGCAATCTCGGTAATCCTCCTCCTGCTGGCTTTTGTGCTGCTCGGAGTGAAGGTTCTCTTTGTCAAGGAGGGTAAGTTTCCCTCGGGGCACGTTCACGACCACCCCGAGATGCGCCGCCGTGGAATCGGGTGTGCGAGCCGTCCTGAGTGACAACGCCTTTACATTGATATTGAATGAAAACAAAAGAAAATTCTATTATATTACTCAATCTACTTGACATGAAAAAATTAGCATTGTCAGCTAACATTCTTGCCCTTTCGCTTGCTGCCGTAATGGCAACCTCCTGTGGCAACAACAGTGCCAACACTCCTGCCCAGAACGCCGCTCCCGCCGCCTCACAGACCGCCGACGGTGTCGCCCCCTCCCTCAACATCCGCTATGTAGACCATGACTCGATCATGGCCCAATATAATCTTGCAAAGGACTTTCAGGAAGCCTATGTGCGCGCCCTGTCCAAAGTCGACAACGCCCGTCAGGCCAAAGGTGCCGAGCTTCAGAAGTTTGCAGCCACCATCGAGCAGAAAGCGCGTTCCAACGGCTATCTCTCCGAGGCAAGCTACAATGCCGACATGGCCACTCTGCAGAAAAAGCAGCAGGAAGCCGAGAACTATCTCGCCAACCTGAGCCGCAACACCGAAAACGAGCTTGCGCAGCAGCAGCTCCAGCTCAACGACTCTATCGAGAAGTTTATAAAGGAATACAACGCCACCCGCGGCTATGACGCAATCCTGTTCAAGGCTGCCGGCATATATTTCAACCCCGCGCTGGATATCACCGCCGAAGTTGTAGCCGGTCTCAACGCCCGCTACAACAAGGTTGACGAAAGCAAGTAAGGCTGCGTATTCACACTGACCTTATACCGGGCGGCACTCTCACACGATGAGGATGCCGCCCCTTTTTGGCCTCGGGAACCAATGGCGGGCAGGGTGCCTGATTGAGTGCCGTTTGTCGCCTTTTCGGATTATTTGGATGCCGTTTGGGAAAGATTTGCTAACTTTGTCATTAAAAACACGACCCTCTAAGAGGTTGTTTAAAAACAAATGTGAATCCAAAGCCCGTTTACACGAGTCGGAT
>CAMWRO010000333.1 GCA_947176615.1 uncultured Porphyromonadaceae bacterium | reverse complement strand
CGCGGTCGGTGGCTGCGGAGTCGGCGCCGATTGTTTCAATGCCTGACTGCTTGCCTTTGATGAGGACGTCGGTGGTGTCGCCGTCAGTGTGGAAGGTGTATTTTCCGTCGGCGAGTTCAAGGGGTGTCGCGTTGACGGAGACTTCGATAGTCTCGCCTTCGTCGGGGGTGATTTCAAAGCGGGTTCCGGGGAGAGCTTTCACGCCGTCGAGGTCGCTGACTTCGGTGATGATGTCTTTCACTACCGAGAAGTTTTTGTCGCCGTCAACGGTGAATTTCACGTCGGCGAGAGCGGGTGCTGTTTCGGATTCTTCCTTGAGGAAGATTTTCACAACGTCGTTGTCTTTGAGCGGGAATATAAAGTTGACGCCGTATGGGGTGTCAAAGTCAATCTGCCCGTCGTTGATGAAGGCGAATGTCTCGACGCGGTAGAGATTTGCGCCGCTTGCGTTGAATTGGAGGGGGGTGTCGAATTCGGCACCGAAGTTGATGATGGTGTAGCCTTCGTCAAATGTTTCGACGAGCTTGGTGCGGTCGGCATAGGAGAAGTTGAAGCCGTAGTTGGCGTTATCGTAGTCTTTGATGAAAACGACGGCGCGGTCGTTGCGCTCGATTTTACCGACCTTGACCGATATGTTGCTGTTTTCGGAAATCATGAATCCTGATTTTCCGTCAAGGGTCAGGTCGTCGTTCAGTTCTTTGACGATAGCGTAGTATCCGTCTTCGGGGATGACGTACATTCTCGGGCCTGAGCTGTAACCGCCGTAACCCCATTCCCATTCATAGGTTTTTCCTGCTTCGAGGCCGGAGACGGCGAAGTTTTCGTAGGGTGAGTACTGGTTGTACAGACGGTAAACGGTTGCGTGTTCCGGGTCGTCGATTGTGAATGAGAACTTGATAGTGGGGTTGAGGTCGCCCTGAATAGTGATTTCACCACCTTCGATTACGGAGAAGTCGCCGTAGGATACATCTTTTGTCGCAGAGTTGGCGCTTTCGGTGTAGATTGCTTTGAGGGTGCTGCTGTTGTAGGTGTCGTTGTCGTAGGATATGCGGTATTTGACGGCGGGGATTGCCATGAATCCGTTTTCGTCAAAATCGATAGATTCATATTCGTAGCTGTAGCCAACTTCTGTTACCTTGACAACGTTGCGGACATAGTCAGTGAATGTGCGTCCGTCGTCTCCGGGGACAAATTTTACGGGAACGGGTTCAGTTCCGTAGGTGCCCGAGTTGACGGTTATTTCCTTGGGTCCGTCGTCGGTTACTTTGATGTAGTATACGCTGCCGTACTGGTAGTTGTACTCTGCCTTGTAGGTATTTCCGTTCTCGTCAACAATCGATTTGATGTAAACGGTTGTGGTGTTGGCGGGGTATATGCGGATTTCGGGATATGATTCTTTGATGGTGAGGGTGTTGGCCCCGGCAACAAGGTTTTCAAAGACGGGTTCGTCGTAGTAGTCGTGGTAGTTGGTGACGATTACATGTTCAGGGTCGACGAGGTTGAGTGTCACATCAAAGACTTTGTAGGGTGTAACATCGAGCGCTACCGAGAGGTCGTCGGTTACGGGGATGCGTATTTTGTTTTCGTCGTATTTAGACACGGTCTGAGCCTCACCGTCGTTGACGGTGTAGCTGCTGAATTTGTAGTTGTCGCTGACTTTGATTTCCAAATACCATCCGGCGGGTATTGCCACGGATGCTCCGGGCTCGACGGGTATTGTCTGGTCGGCACGGAATCGGGTCAGTGAGAGGATGTTTTCGGGGTCAATTCCGTCGGGGAGTGAGATGTTTACATCGCAGTCCTTGGCGGGGAATTCGTAGGTGATGTCAATGGTGCTGTTGTCAGTTACGTTGCTTATAGTGTAGGTGTTGTAGGTTCCGGGTTCAACGGGTTCTCCGTTGAACAGGACCTTGTATATCATGGTGTTGCTCTCGTTGACGGCAGCCTTGATGTAGAAGGGATCGTCGTATCCGGGGAGGAACTTGAATTCGTTTTTCTCGGGGGCGGCGTTTTCGAAAGTTTTGTAGTCATATCTGTTTTTGTCGGTTGAGAAGTATATTTTCTCGGGTGCGTCGACGGTCACATAGCAGATTGCGTTTCTCTCGGCGTTGACATCGCCGGTTGAGATTGTGTAGGTCTGTCCGTCGCTGTTGGCTGTCAGGTATAGGTTGTAACCGTAGTAGCCTTTGGGGACGTCGTTTCCGTCTTTGTCGGTAATGGACTTGATGTAGTAGTCGGAATTGGAGGTGCTCACCGCGATGTAGTCCCAAGTGTCGCCGTCATTGTATTCGACGGTAAACTCCTCGGTCAGAGGAGTGGGGAATTTTGTGATCCAGTCGTAGAAGTAGTCGGCAGAAAATGTTATGCGCTCGGGATGGTCGATGATGACCTTGAATGACGAAGCGCTCGCTGCGAATGACAGTGTCGTGAGTATCACGGCTGTCAGTAAGGAGTAGATTTTTCTCATAGCTTTTGTGAAAAATTGGTTGTGTTATTGGATAGTAATAAGGCACAAAGGTAATAAAAAATTGCAAATAAATAACAAATAGTAAGAAAAAATAATGAAAAATGGACATGATAGTCGCGAGCTAAAGCTCGCGGCAAGGGACAAACAGATAACAAATAACAAATAACAGATAACAAATAACAGATAACAAATAACAGATGACAAATAACAGATAACAGATGACAGATGACAGATGACAGATAACATATAAC
>CAMWRO010000332.1 GCA_947176615.1 uncultured Porphyromonadaceae bacterium | reverse complement strand
CGCCGTATCCTTCTACAAATCGTGTTTTGTAGGTCTGGAAAATGATATTGCTGGTGCCGCTGACTATATGGTCGTTAATTACGAGGGGGGAGTCGAAAGGAGTCGTATATCCGTTTTCTGTCTTCACCCATCCGAAATTAAAGCCGTAACGCATGAAAAAGTCTTGCCATGTCATGTCCATAAAACGGACAGTCATGATGTAGAGCAGATAAAGTTGATGTTTTGGAGAGCTTACGGTTTCAAGCTCTCCGCCATATTCATCAAGCATCTTTTTGACAAACTTTTTTTCACGGCTTTCTAATGTCGCGTTAATATTACCATTGTTATCGGCTATTTCGCGAGCAAGTTTTAGCAGGACGGGGTGAACATTATAATCAGAATAATTGTCACACTCATCCTCATACCAACATACATATTCATTGAACTTATAAAGACGTGTATTCAACAAATCGCCCCAAATGCCGTTAAAATCATCGCCTGAGGCGAAGGTGCGCATGGATTCGTATGCCTCAAACAGATTGTTCAAACGCGGAATATCTACATCCTTGGGTGCAATATCGTTCAGTGCCAGTTTAAACTTGTCAGTGGGAATCGGCTCTTGATTTTCTATAATTATGTTTCCGAGCCGGCCATGCAGCGCGGAGTTGTCATCCATCTTGCAGATAAGGCCATATGCATCCGAATGCGATTCTATCAGTTTTGCTTTGAATATCTCGATATCACGCTGTTCACGGCGGAAACCCTTGAGAGAAAGTTCAGGACGGCGCAACACAGCATACACATCGGGGGAAACCAAATTGCGGATTGAGCCGATAAGCGTCGGCCATTCACGAAGACTTTTATCAGCAGTGTTTTCAATCAGGTTTCGGACCACTCGCATAAAATCACCGATGCCGTCAGTACCATTCCGCTCGTCAAGAAAAATAAGTGCGGCCATAACCCCGAGTTGTTTCATCACATCGGTATTGGTTTCGGAAAACTGATTGAGAATCCATCTAACAGGCTCGGCCAATCCGGCGTTTTCATCCCATTCCATGCTGAAATCTATTGGAGCGTCAATAAGGTCCGGGATAGAGTCGAGCGAATGGATGAGAAACCGCAGATTTTCTTCAGAGCTATATATTTCAGAAAGTACTTTCTCAGAAGTATAATCGACATCGTCTTTGGTGTTGCCGTTTTTCACCACATAAAGAATCTGGGTAATATAACCAAGCCATTTAATGAACGGTGTGTCAGTTAGATAGGTGCCTTTAGGACGATATTGCCACAAGTTTTTAACCCACTTATATTCGATTTTGTCAGCTATGACTTTCTTTAACGGCGACTCATTGATGATTTTAAACAGTTTCGACTTGACTTTTTCAAAATCGGTCAACACTTTGCCACGGGCATTCATGCGAGTGTAAATTTCTTCCCCGAGACCGAATTTTTCAAGTGGCAGAAAATAGAATGTCACACAGTCATTTTGAGTCAGATTGGTTAACAGTTCTTGGGGTGTATGTTTTTTCAGAGCATCATGGGACGCAATCGCCTCCATGACTGTGATAGCCCCCATTATGGACGGGTCGAGTTTCCATGCCTCATCAAACCACGGTGCGTCCTCGACGATAGTCTCTCGGAGATCGGGACCGAGAGTCACCGGCTCGGTACACAGACATTCTATAAACCGCTTGCTCGACGGACGGGTTTCGTAGGTAAATTTTCCAAGCAGGCTTACGGCCTCCCCCTCCTTGTCGTCCAGCAAGCCGGCCTTATTGGCCAGATACCAGTGAACGATCCATAAAGTCGTGAGGCGCTGCTGTCCGTCAATGGGGACAAACGCTATCTGCTCATCGTCGCCAAGTTTATAAGGGCGTTCAACCCCATATATAAAGTCAAGTTCAACTTTTCGGTTATCTGACACGGCCTCAAGAATATGGTTGAGAATGCCGTCACGGACCGATTTGGCACTCTTCCGACCTTGGGCATAGTCGCGCTGGATTATAGGAATTTCGATTCGGTCATACTGTTTCAACAACGACCAGATAGTATGCGGTGTGCCTAATGATTCGCTGCTCATGATATTATGCTTTAAAACTGTTTATTACTTCTATGATAGCGTTGAAATAAGCCGTCTGGTCATCCCGTCCCCAATAGAAAGGCTGTGAATCGGCCGGACTGTAGAATTTAAGAAAGGCATTGCGGGTGCATGGCGGTATGAAACGACCTTTTTTCTCCAAGTCAATAATCAGGTTGCGTTTTACTGGAAAAATAGAGTTGTTGAGCGCTGAATTGTCCGTTGTCGAAAGGAGTGCAAGATTTGACAAATCATGCATTGGTGCCATACCAAACAGGTCATTAATCTTGTTTTTTATATCGTTAAACTCGTCAATATCAATATCTTTATCTGGGATGGTTTCAATTTCACGAAGACGCTCTTTCATCGAAACAAGGGAAATAGGTTCTTCCTCAACACGAGGTACATCTTCATCATCCTGAACCTGAACCGTGCGCGTTACAGTATCGATATTTTCAATTGCCATTAGTGTTTCATGGATCCAACCTTTGACCGCTTTAGGATTTTTCATCGGATCCTGTGATTTTTGGGCGAATATATGTTCCAAGCTCCACCCACTTGAGCCCTTGCGCTCTTTTTCAATCGCGTTGTAACGGTCAAAGGGGAAACGGTTGTAAATTCCATCGGCAATACTCTCGCATGTCAGCACATTGAATAACAGCAG
>CAMWRO010000331.1 GCA_947176615.1 uncultured Porphyromonadaceae bacterium | reverse complement strand
GGCCATCTGCAATTGGTTGTTCACCGCCATAATCGCAGCCTGGTTCTGTTGACTCTGGCTCATATACATCGAAGCCGCCGCATCGACGTCGGGAATAAGGTGGGCCGATTTATATGATGAAATGTCTGAATCGACATTCCCCAGTTCCCCTTCAATTACTCCAAGACGTTCGTTGATGAAATTGGAGGTTGAAACGGCTATCTGGTTTTTATCTCGAATCCAGTTCTCATTGTAAACGTTAATCAGAGTACTGAGAAGTTCATCGGCTCGTTGAACCGACTGATCCGACATCGTGAGCTTGATAACCGTGCCCTTGTCATTGCTCATTGAAACGCCCAGACGTGCGTTGTACGAGTCCGTGGCGGCGCTCAAAGGAATTTTACGGACTAACAGATTCGCTGTTTGCCCCTCTTGATAGGCATGCGACGGTGTTACCACGACCGTGCCGACCGGGGTGGATATCGAATCGTATAGAAGGCCGGTAAATTCCTGTGTAAATGCGTCTCTGCGGGGAACAGAAAGATTATTGATTGTCACTTTCCCGTCTTTGGTAAGTTTCAAATTCATAGAAAAACTGTTCTCCGAAGGGAAATCGACAACTGTGAGTTTTACCGGCAGATCGTAGCCGTAGGCGACAACATCATGGAATCGACCTTCCTGGTAATAATTGACATCAAGATTCAGCCTTTTAACAACTTCCTCCATTAAGTCAACGGCACGGAGATTGTCCATCTCGTTCTGGATATTGGTGTTGTTCTGGAACAATCCCAAATCCGAAAATTCATCAGAACTCACCGATTTGCCTTTCGAGTCGTCTTTTACAAGAATATCGGCCTGGCGGGTATATACATTGGGGGTGCGAAGCAGATAAATATATGCCGCCCCGACACACAATATCACCGACAGCAAAATCCACGGCCAGTGGTGGAGCGTCATAAAGAATATGTCCGACAACGGGATTGAACCCGAATTGTTTAAGGTCCTCTTCTTGCTTGTGTCTTTAATCTCGGCCATGACTTATCGTGTTAGTGTAATGATGAGGGTTGTTATTGTGACGGCAAACGAACCTATCGATACCCAGATCGAAGGTGTATAGGGAGTGTTGCCGTTAGGTGTTGTCTCGCGTTTTCGCTTGTCATTGGGCTGCACGTAGATTACATCTTCTTGTTGAAGATAGTACACCGGCGAGCCGGCAAGACTCTGCATATCTGTCAAATCGATGCGGTAACCTTGCAACAGCCCTTTATCGTCTTTGCGCATAACCAAAATCCCTTCCCTTTCGCCGTTAACGGTCAAATCTCCGGCCATGGCAATGGCATCGATGATTGACATTCTGTCTTTATTGAACTCATATCTCCCCGGAGAATTGACTTCACCGAGAATTGATATTCCGGTATTCGCGAACTCAACCGTTACAATAGGATCCTTTACAAGATTCCTGGCCTGAAGCTGCTGCTCGATATATTCGGCAACTTCAAACCGATTCATGCCCGCGATGTGCAGTTTTCCAAGAACGGGAAAATTGATGTCGCCCGTCGGGTTGACTGTGTAATAGGCAGTGCGCCCGTCATTTGCACTCGCCGCGTCGAGGGAATTGGTCGAACTCGTAGTCTGCCCCAATCTGTTCTGTGTCGTGACAAGGTTAAACAATTGCGACAACTTCGGATCTTGTGTAGTAACGATGATTGAAAGTTTGTCTTCCGGCTGAACTTTAATGTCTTTCTGCTCTGCCGTACTCACCACAGTTCCGGTGTAGACATCTTGAAAATAGTTGATGTTCTTTGGAGTGGAACACGCCCCCAAAAGCAATGTGGCCGCCAAAAGGCCGGTTGTAATGATTTTTATGCGCATAAGTTGTTTGAAAAACTTGGACACGATCGTCACCGCCTCCATTATTCTGTATTGGTTCTCTAAGTTTCTGTTTAAATCGCTTCCCTGAGCCGACCGGTCAGAATTATTGATACCGGGCATTATGGACTGCTGTTTTTTCAGCCGCTATTCTTCACCGGGTCGATATAGACCTCCTCCACATCCTTGACAGTCCACCGGGCCTGAAGATAATTAGTGAGTTTCAGAGTATAGGTTCTTGTGCCGTTCACATTCTTGACGCTCTCAATCACAGCTTCCAGCCCGAGCAGACGACCGCCTCCGTTAATTTTGACGACAGTTCCTTTCTCCAATGGTTGATCTCTCACTTCGAGTTCCATTTCAAAGTCCGGGGAAAATTCGCCGATGCAACGCTGAAATGCTCTCATTTCTTTACGCGATATAGTGCAATATTTGCTCCCGGTGGTATTGGAGTACTTAAAGCACCACGCCACTTCACCGATGCGGCTCATTAACAAAGGGACTTTGTTTCGGCTCACCTTGAAAAACAGCACCCCATGAACAAAAGGCACCTCTCTCTTGACAGACTTGCCTTTGTTGTTGTGCTGAACAACCGTGCGGGTCGGATAATAAAACATCATCGTGTCAAGAATCCCTTCGGTTGTCATCTTGATCCTATCCTTGATGGTGTCAGGCGTTTGACCGCTGCGCATCTTCATCACAAACCATTCCTGAGGTTTGTTGTTGACAGAATCTGCCACTTGGCGGATCACATCTCTCTTCCGGGAATCGGAAACAGGAACGACGGGAACAAAAGATGGGAGTTATACCCATCACCCCCCCCCCGCGCGAAGGGCGAAGGGGGGTTGGCGGCTGGTGGGTGGAAAAAAAAGGGG
>CAMWRO010000330.1 GCA_947176615.1 uncultured Porphyromonadaceae bacterium | reverse complement strand
GGGCAATCGCTGTGATTGACAGTCTTGAGAATATCGACAGGGTTGAGCGGCTTATCTCCTTGGCGCAATTTCATGCCAATTCAGGCAACACGAGTAAGGCAAAGGAATACCTTGACAGTATAAACCACGACGCGACACAGTCAGTGTTTGAGGTTTATGCGTCGGTTGCGATGCTGAAAGCCGCGTTGCAGTTTAAGGAGTCGGGACGGTTCCCTTCGGAGCTGATGCATAAAGTGACGAAAAACATGCAGCTCAACTATCAGTTTGCACAGTTTGACCGACAGACGGCGCTGGAGTCGGTAATGGAGCTTAATGACGACAATTATGAGCTGAAACTGCAACGCCAGCGGCTTTGGCTGCTGGTGTTGGGAATCTCGATTGTTGTGGTCGTGTGTGGCATAACGGTGTATTTTGTCCTTGCCCGCCGCAAGCAGCGGATGGTTGAGGCCGAGGAACGCGTCGAGACACTGGAGCGGATGTTAAGGGACACGAAACGGGCCGATTCGTCGGACAGCGACAAGTTGAAGGCCGCGCTCTTGCGTCAGCTCGGCATATTCAAGACATTTGCCGGGACACCAACCCCGCAGAGCCGCGATGCCCTGAAGAAAATTTCAACCGTCGGTAATGACGGCTCATCCATAGAGTCGCTTGTCGACTGGCAGGATTTTTACTCGATGATTGACAACCTGTATGACGGTTTCCACGCTAAACTTGTCGACCGATACCCGGGCATGTTCAATGACAAGGAACAGCAGATTATAGTGCTGCTGAAGGCGGGGTTCTCGACTAAGGAAATCGGAGTTCTCACCGAGCAGTCGTCGGCTACAATCTACACCCGCAAGTCGGTCATCCGCAAGAAGCTCGGAACGCCTGAAAACGGCGATTTTATCGCGCAGATTGATGCCCTGAACAATGGGGCGTGAGGTCATTTGGATGCAGAATCGTGTCATTTAGATTTTTGAATTGATGTGTTGTTGACAGTCAGTGTGTTACGCATCGGCTGTTAAGACAATTTATAGGCCCGTTTAGTAGGTGAAAACCACTGAACGGGCCTAACTTTGCATCGTCGGAAACAGCGATTTCCGCATCAAAGTTAGACATCAAAATTTTAGTAAAATCATGAAACGAAACAACCTGTTGGCTACTATGGCCATAATAGCGGCAGTCATATCGGCTCAAGCTGAGAATAACGAAGTTGACAGCGTCACATATACCCTCGGCGAGGTGACGGTAAAAGCCAATCCGCGTGTGACAACCCTTAAAGGCGGCGCAATGTCGACCCGCGTCTCGGGCACGCCGCTTGAACATGCAGGCACGGCCAATGACGTGTTGACACAGGTGCCGATGGTGCTTGGCGCTGACGGCAATTTTGAAGTGTTCGGCAAGGGGACACCGGCAATATATGTCAATGGCAGATTGGTTCAGGATGTGTCGGAATTAGCTCAGATCAGCTCTTCCAATATCAAAAACGTAGAGGTCGTGACAAATCCCGGGGCCAAATACAGCGCGTCGGTGAAAGCGGTCATCAATATTTCCCTGAAGGCTCCGCAGGGTGACGGATTCAGCGGTCTGTTGCGGGCGCAGGGGGCGGTGCAGAGATATTTCCGCGATACCGAGCAGCTGAATCTGAAGTATCGCACAGGCGGATTGGAGGTGTTTGGCAATTTCGGCTATATCGGCGGCAAGCATGAGGATAACAGTGTGATAGACATGCTGACACGTTCCTCCATCCTGTGGAATCAGGTAATGGAGCAAAGCGGACATGCTGAAATCCACGACTTTTACGGCAAAACAGGGTTTTCCTATCTGTTTAACGCCAATCATTCGATAGGAGCCTGTTATACAAGTGGTTTCAAGAAAACAAATGCCGATTACCGGGGACTCAGCCATGTCATGGCCGACGGTGTGCCGTATGATCAACTTTCAGTTGCAGTCAATCAAAAGGGGAGTACCATGCCGAAACATCATGCCAATCTGTACTATGCGGGATCGGTCGGAAGATTCGGCATAGACTTCAATATGGACTATATGTGGCAAAAAAAGACATGCGATCAGCTGAACAATGAGTCGAGCGGGAACTTTGAGGACGCGATGGTGGCATCGGGCACGACAAATCACAGCCGGTTGATAGCCGGGAAACTCGTGCTGAGTTATCCTGTCGGGAACGGCAAAGTAGAATTTGGCGAGGAATACACATCCTCACGTTTTGCGACAGACTATGTTACGGATGCAGGGTCGCCGGAAAGTACCGATTCCCGTGTCGACGAGAGTAATATAGCCGGATTTGTGCAGCTTGCGCAGCGTTTCGGGGCGTGGAACGTTGAGGCCGGTCTGAGGTATGAGCATGTCGCTTTCAAGTATCTTGAAAACGGGCAACGCCGCGATGACATGAGCCGCCGTTATGACAACCTGTTCCCGTCAGTGTCAGTCTCAACCACGCTGAGTGATGTCAGGATGGCTCTGAACTACACCCTCAAGGCTCAGCGGCCCGCTTACAGCGCGCTTGACGGGACGATAGACTATATCAACAGGTTTACATTTGAAGGTGGAAATCCCTATCTGAAACCCGAGCGAATCCACAATGTTCAGCTCTCGGGCGCGTGGAGTTGTTTTTTCGGACAGCTTTCCTATACCCGCAAGAAAGACCCCGTTCTCAACACGACAGTCCCTTATGGAAATGACGGCGAGGTAAAACTCATCACCAAGGAGAATTTTCCTGAGATTCAGCAGCTTGAGGCATTTGCGGGCGGACAGTTTCGTGTCGGAATCTGGCTGCCTAAAGTAAATGCCGGAATCATCAAGCAATGGTTGT
>CAMWRO010000329.1 GCA_947176615.1 uncultured Porphyromonadaceae bacterium | reverse complement strand
AAAGCAGATTACCGCAATATGGACTCAGATTGCCGAGCGGTTCAAGGACAAAGGTCCTTGGCTCATTTTTGAGTGGTTCAACGAAATCCTCGACGGCGGATGGGGCTGGGGTGCCAAGCGTAACTACGGAGGCAAGCAATACCGCACGCTCAACGAGTGGAATCAGACATTTGTCGACGCTGTCCGTGCCACAGGCGGCAACAATGCCACCCGTTATGTCGCTGTCCCCGGTTATGTCACCAATCCTGCGCTGACGATGGAAAACCTCGTGCTCCCGACCGACCCCGCCAAGAAGACAATCGTTGCCGTTCACTTCTATGACCCCAACGAATATACCCTCAATGCCAAGTTCTCGGAATGGGGTCACACCGGCAAGGACAAGGAAAGCTGGGGCGACGAGAAGAATGTGCGCGACGTTTTCTCAAAGCTGAAAACCAAGTATGTCGACAACGGCATCCCGGTCTATATCGGCGAGATGGGCAACGTCAACCGCTCGACCGACCGCGCTCGCAAGTTCCGTCTCTATTATATGGAATATGTTGCCAAGGCCGCTTATGACAACAGCCTTGCTCCCATCATCTGGGACAACGGTGTCCAAAGTGCCGGGCGTGAATGCTCAGGTCTTTTCAACCGCACGACCGGAAACTTCTATGACGACGGCGGCGATGTCATCAGCGTCATGGTGAAAGCTGTCACCTCTGACAGTCCCGACTACACCCTTGATACAGTTTACAACTCTGCACCTAAATAATAACATTTCACCCTGAAACACTAAGATAGGTAAAAAAGGTACATAACAATTAGGTTAATCCCCCTCCCGCGTGATGCGAGAGGGGGATTTTTGTAACGGCAGCGATTCTGTTTTAATTATTTTGTGCCTTGCGGTTATTCTGCCTTGCGGTTATTCTGCCTTGGATTCTTTCCCGCTATCCAGTTTAAACGAGATTGGCAGCGCGAAATATACGTTCACGGCTTTCCCGTCCATCTTTCCCGGGATGAATTTTACATCTATCGACTTGACTGCGCGCAGGGCCTCGGCATCAAGAGCCGGGTCGACGCTGCGTAAAATAGTCGGGTCTTGTATTATCCCGTTTTTGTCGACAACAAATTTCACGACTACGTTGCCCTGTTTCCCTTCTTTCATGGCCGATTCGGGGTAAACGACAGTACTGGCGAGACTCATGTATAATTCCGCATATCCCCCCGGAAATTCCGGAGCTTGGTCTACGACATCATAAATCTCATCTGAGCCGGTCTGCTGTTTTGGCAAATTTTCACTAACTTTGCTTTCCGAAACCTCGGTCACGGCCTCGGCGGTTGAGAAAGTTCCGTTGAGAGATGCCATGAGCGGGGTTGAGAGACAGAAGATTGCGAGTGCCGCTGCCGGCACGATGGCCAGTGCGCGCACCTGTGCGCCACGGCCCGGTTTCTTGGATAACATCATAGTTATACGTTTGTTAAGTGAACTGTGATTCAGACTGTTGGCGAGAGCGTGGAACCTGTTGCCGACAGTCTTTTTTATTAAAAACAATTGATATTCCGTTGCATCCGCGCCGGCGGCGATCACCTCGGCATCGGCTTGATATTCATGCTGGTCGAGCAGGTCTTGCCGCAACATCCATGCCACGGGATTATACCAGTCGATAATGGTCACTGCCTCGGCAAGAATCAGGTCTATCCAGTGGCGGTGGGACAAGTGGGCGCATTCGTGGGCGAGGATAGTCTCGATTTCGTCGGGCGCGGTAGTCGCGGGGAGGAATACCCACCGCCCCCAGCTGAACGGCACCATATTGTCGCGGTCGTGATAAATGACCGTGAAAACGCCTCTCTTTTCGTTGCGCCCCGTGGCGGCGAGATACATGATACCCCATAGCGACATAAACAGCCGCAGCGTCATGACAGCGACGCCGCCCCGGTAAATCCAGACAATCCATTTGACAGCATCGTCTAAAAAATGAGTAGCATAATCGGGGGCAACGGTCATCACGGGGACTCCAGCCTCGATTGCCGCATTTACATCGCCTGTCTGACTCGGATTATGGCTGAACAATACTGTTGCAGGTATTGCGAAAAGAGCCGCGATATAGATTGAAAGTATTATAGCGCGGTTAAACCCGGGTTGCTTTGCGCGGGTGAGGACGAGATGGTAGACAATGGCGAGTATTGACAGTGCCACGGTCAGAGAGATGGAAAAAATAAGCATGACAGAGAGATTTTATTCGTTTTTGTTTTCGTTTCGCGCGGCAAGAACGCGGCTGATAAGGTCGGTCACCTCCTTGTCGCTCAGCTTTTCCTGCTTGAAAAGCGTGCTGACCACGCCGGTGAGCGATGAGCCGAAATAACGGTCGACAACCCCGCGCAGAGTCATGCCGCTGTAATCCTCGCGGCTCACGACCGCGTGATAGCGGTGGGAATTGCCGACAGTCTCGTGTCCGACGAATCCTTTCCCTTCAAGCATCCTCACAAATGTCGACACGGTGTTGAAATGGGGGCGCGGCTCGGGATACATCCCGACTATCTCGCGGACAAAGAGAGGCCCCTTGTCCCAGAAGAACTGCATCAGTTCCTCCTCTTTTTCGGTCAGTTGCTTTTTCATGACGGTGATTTTTTTATACACCGCAAATCTAAACTAAATATTTTAGTTGCGCAACTAATTCTTTTAGTTTTAACGTTAATTAAGGCCGCAGTCTTATATGCAAATAAAACCCAGTGACAGCATTGAAACAAAACGGGTCGCGACCTAAAATGGTCGCGACCCGTTTTATTGGTTGTGAATTGATTGTCAGAAGGGGAGGTCGTCGTTGTCGCTCGAACCGAGGTCAACAGCAGGGGGAGGGGGCACTGCGCCGGGTGCCTGTGCATAAC
>CAMWRO010000328.1 GCA_947176615.1 uncultured Porphyromonadaceae bacterium | reverse complement strand
ATCCCGCTCCCGGCGAACTGCTGCCGATGTCCTACGCATCAGGCACAATCTCGGCCGTGCGCGCCGAGGAGAAGAAACTCCAGATCAACGCCCCGATTACCCACGGATTCAGCGGCGGCGCGCTTGTCAACGAATATGGCGAGGTTGTCGGTATTTCCAGCAGCGGATATGACAACAATAATGCCAATCTGAACTTTGCGGTAGACATCAACGTGGTGCGTGACCGCCTTGACCAACTGAATCTCCCCTATGCAGGTAAGTAGTGCGTTCCGCGACCATGTTCTCGCCACGGCCCTGAAAGGATTCCGCCACGACATGTCGACAGGATTGCTTGTTCATGACATGCGCCTGTCAGCCTCGGAAATCAACCGTCTTGTCGAGACAGCCATCAATGTCTACGGCATCTCTGTGCCGAGCGAGGCGCGTCTTGCCATCAACGAGATTCTGGCCGAGCGTGACCCGTTCAGCGGCGCACCCGAATCGGCGACATCCTTGAGACTCGACAATATTCCGTCGGGCGACATCGTGACTCTCACCCATAACGACGGGGCCGAAATCAGCCTCATCGCTATCGGCGATATGGAATTCCGTGTCCTTGCCGACAGTTCCCGTGTGCTGATTACCGGAGACTCGCTGTATCCTCTCGCACTCCGGGCGGCAATCAACGCTCCGTTATATTTCGAGATTACGCGAGGGCATCAGCGTTTCCCTGACGACAGGCTGTATTACGCAGTGAATCCGGTCACGGCAATATCGGTAACGCGCAACAACATCTCGGCCATGCGCGACTATATGGCCGACGTGCCCACCGAGGATGACGGCGAGATATACGGTTCTTTCAAAAAGGCCCGCGCGTTCAACGCCGATTTTACCGGACGCACTTTTAACTCGTCGGCTCTTGTGGACGAATCGTGTGACTCGGCGATTTTTGAAATTGACCTTGAAAAGATGTCGCTCTATCTCAACACCTCCTTTGTGCTTGCCGACGAGTCGCGCCACGACGCGGTGATTGCAGAAATAGCTCGTGTGTGTGACACCGACGGCAGTCAGCTTGACAACATTTACCGCATAGTGTGCACGTCGCCCGGGATTATCGAGCTTGCCCCGTCGGGAGGTTCAGCGGGCACTTATGATATAAACATTGTCCAACCGCCAACAGTCACCCAGCGATGAAACTACTCCGATGCTACCGTTGCGGCTTTCCCCTGCTGCTCGACTCTCAGACCGGCGAGCGGCTGAACGCCCGTGTCAACTGCGCAAAATGCGGCAACACTGACTATGTTCACGCCTACGTCAGCGGGGGCAGCCGTCAATCAGACTCTCGCACCGCCCTGCCTCTTGACTCACAATTTTTCAACGTCATCAACGACCTCGGGCAATACAGCGCCGGTATCGATGTCGACAATGTAATCCGCGACTTGGCCTCGCGTTATCGGATGTCGCCGCTGACCATTGTTGCGATTGCCAACGCCTTTATCGGCAACAACGCCGCACAAACCCGTTTCAACCCGTTGCGTTTTGTCGAAATCGTCCCTGACAATGTTTCAGCCGCCGGCCTCATGACCGAGATACGCGAGAGTATCGTCAGGCTTGCCCATACCCCGCAACCGGCAAAACAATCCGCGGCACAGCCGTCGGCAGTCGGGTCAAGCGGCTGGAAAGAGCTTTATGACGAGCGCAACCGCGAACTGACCGAGCTGCGGCAGGAATATGACTCACTGCTTGAACAGGCGCGCAATCTCGCCGCCGAAAAACGCAATCTTGAAGACATTTTAAACAACCGTTAAGCTATGATTGGATCAATTGTAACCATAATTCTCGGAATCGTCATCTGGAAACTCGTTCCCGGATGGATAGAAGGAGGAAACGCGAGCATCCGCAGCGCAATCCGCCTTGTGTGCAGCATAATCGGAATAATCATCACACTCGTCGGGGCCTATGACCTCGTGATGTCGCTTATTCATTGATGTTTCATTTAAAAATCGTATCTTTGCACCATCATTAACCCTAACTCAGCAAAAATGACTGTTGTAGATCGATTCCTCCAATATGTCAAGTTTGACACTCAGAGTGACGAACTGACCAACATGACCCCCTCGACTCCGGGACAGATGATTTTCGCCCGTCATCTTGAAAAAGAGTTGCGCGACATGGGACTTTCCGACATCTCCCTTGATGACAACGGCTATCTCATGGCCACCCTCAAAAGCAATGTGACAGACCGGAAAGTGCCTACCGTGGGATTCATCGCCCATCTCGACACATCGCCTGACTTGAGCGGTCACAATGTATCCCCCCGCATCGTTGAAAACTATGACGGCGGCGACATCATGCTCAATTCCTCTACCGGCGTGACACTCTCGCCCGAACAGTTCCCCGAACTGCTCCATTACAAGGGTCAGGCACTTATCGTTACCGACGGCAACACCCTCCTCGGTGCCGACGACAAAGCCGGCATTGCCGAAATCATCTCGGCTGTCGACTACCTCATGAAACATCCCGAAATTCCCCACGGTGACATCAGAATAGCATTTAACCCCGATGAGGAAATCGGTCAGGGTGCGGGAAAATTTGATGTCGCGCGTTTCGGAGCCGACTGGGGTTACACGATGGACGGCGGAGAAATAGGCGAACTCGAATATGAGAACTTCAACGCTGCTGTCGCCCGCGTGACTTTCGTCGGGCTCAACGTGCATCCCGGTTATGCCAAGCACAAGATGCTGAACTCAATGCGAGTGGCCAACCAGTTTGTCATCATGCTCCCGCGCTGGGAAACCCCGGAGCACACCGAGGGTTACGAAGGGTTCTACCACCTTGTTTCGATGGAAGGCTCGGTTGAAAATACCGTGCTGACCTATATCATACGCGACCACGACCGCGACCGTTTCG
>CAMWRO010000327.1 GCA_947176615.1 uncultured Porphyromonadaceae bacterium | reverse complement strand
GTCGCCGGTGTTGTGGAAGAAAATCAAACCGGCTCTGTCGGCAGGACGCGTCCAGTCGGTAGCCGTGCGCCTGATCGTCGACCGCGAAAACGAAATCAACAACTTCAAGAGCGAGCCTTACTACCGCGTCACCGCCCGCTTCAACGTCCCCGGAGGCAGCGCGCTCAAGGCCGAGCTGTCCAAGCGTCTCCCCGACGAGACTGCCGCCCGCGAGTTTCTCGAAGCATGTGCCGGAGCCACCTACCGCGTGAGCGACATCAACGTGCGCCCCTTGCGCAAGTCGCCTGCTCCTCCCTTCACCACCTCCACTCTCCAGCAGGAGGCATCGCGCAAGCTCGGTTTCACCGTGTCCCAAACAATGATGATTGCCCAGAAACTCTATGAGGCCGGTTACATAACCTACATGCGTACCGACTCGCTCAACCTCTCCTCTCTCGCAATCGGCACCATCTCCAAGCTCATCAAGAGCGAGCACGGCGAACAGTACCTCCACATCCGCAAATTCCACACCTCCTCCAAGGGAGCACAGGAAGCCCACGAGGCCATCCGCCCCACATATATAGATAAGGAAACAATCGAGGGAACCGACCGCGAGAAGAAACTTTACCGCCTCATCCGCCTGCGCACAATAGCCTCGCAGATGGCCGATGCCGAAATCGAGAAAACAACCATCGACATTGTGCCCGGCGACCGCAAGGAACATTTCACCGCCACGGGCGAAGTGATAAAATTTGACGGTTTCCTGAAAGTCTATCTCGAAGGCAACGACGACGAGTCAGATACTCCCGACGGTGAGACCGCCCTCCCCCGCATGTCGGTCGGCGAGACTCTCACCGCCATCGATGTCACCGCCGCCGAGCGCTACACCCTTCAGCCGCCACGCTACACCGAGGCATCCCTTGTCAAGAAGATGGAGGAACTCGGCATAGGCCGTCCGTCGACCTACGCCCCGACGATCTCAACGATTCAGAATCGCGAATATGTTGAAAAAGGTGAAAAACCGGGTGTCAAACGTGAATTTACCACTCTGACGCTCAACAAGGAGGGAAAAATCAAGTCGTCGGTCAAGAGCGAGACTGTCGGTGCCGACAAGGGAAAACTCATCCCCACCGATACCGGCATAATCGTAAACGAGTTCCTGACCCGGCATTTCCCCGACATTCTCGACTATGACTTCACAGCGCAGATGGAGGAAAAATTTGACCTTATTGCTGAAGGAAACACCAACTGGGCCAACGAAATCGGCGAATTTTACTCCATGTTTCACCCCGAGGTCGAAAAGGCCAACGGCATGCGCACCGAGCACAAGGTGGGTGAACGTCAGCTGGGTGTCCATCCCGAATCGGGTCTTCCCGTCTCGGTTAAAATCGGCCGTTTCGGTCCGGTAGTGCAGATAGGCTCGGGCGACAGCGGCGACAAACCCCATTTCGCGTCGCTGCGCAAAGACCAGTCGGTATTTGACATCACGCTCGAAGACGCTCTGAAACTTTTTGAACTCCCGCGCACGGTGGGCGAATATGAAGGGAAAGAAGTCATTGCCGCAGTCGGCCGTTTCGGTCCTTACCTGCGCCACGACAACAAATTTGTGTCTATCCCCAAGAACATCGCTCCCACAGCCATCACCATCGAGGAGGCAATCAGCCTCATCGACGCCAAACGTGCCGAGGAGGCCAACAAGGTGGTAAAGACATTTGACGAAGACCCCGACATTCAGATTCTGAACGGCCGCTACGGCATCTATATCGCTTGCAAGAAAAGCAACTACAAGATTCCAAAGACTGTCGCCGATCCCGCTGCCCTCTCTATTGAAGAAGTGCGCGCCATCATTGCCGAACAAGATGCCAAACCCAAAAAGGCGACAACTCGCCGCAAAAAAAGCTAATGAAACGTCCCAACCATAAACCCGGGGCCGAGCGCAACGCGTTCAAGCCCGATGTCATTGAATCATACACTGTCGATGCCGATGGCAAAAAACTCATGGACTTCCTGATTGAGGCTATGCCCAACCGCAAGCGCACCGCAATCAAGAATCTGCTTTCCCACAATCAGATTGCCGTCAACGGAATCCCGACAACGCAGTTTGACACCCCGCTATCGGCTGCCGACGAGATAAAAGTGAATCTCACCCGTGAGTTTCGCGTGTTTTATCACCGCCGGCTCAAACTCGTTTATGAGGACGAATACATCATCGTGGTCAACAAAGGTTACGGACTGCTGTCAATGGGTACTGACAAAATCAAGGAAGGCACTGCCTACAGCATTATTCGCGACTATGTAAAGTGGCATGACCCGCGCAATAAAGTGTTCATCGTCCACCGCCTTGACCGTGACACGTCGGGACTGATGGTATTTGCCCGCAGCGAGGAGGCCAAGGAAAAGTTGCAGCACAACTGGAACAACATGGTTCTCGACCGCAAATACCTCGCCGTGGTCGAGGGCAAGGTGGAACCTGAAGAAGGCGAGGTGCGCAGCTACCTTGCCGAAAACTCCCGCTACGAGGTGTATTCCACCGATAATCCCGACGAGGGCAAACTCGCCGTCACCCGCTACACATCTCTGCGTTGCCGCAACGGTTACACCCTTCTCGAAGTCTCGCTCGATACCGGCCGCAAGAACCAGATTCGCGTCCACATGAAGGACCTCGGGCATCCAATCGCCGGCGACCGCCGCTACGGGGCCAAGACATCTCCCATCCACCGTCTCGCCCTCCACGCACAGACACTCCGTTTCGTCCACCCGATCACGCGCAAAGAGATGCACTTCTCCACCCCCGTCCCCATCTCCTTTGAAAAAATGGTAAAATAAAATATAAGTTTAAGGTTTGGGTTTAAGGTTTAGGTAATGTCTCTTATAAACATCTCCGAGCCAACGAGACTAAGGCGAGTAGCGG
>CAMWRO010000326.1 GCA_947176615.1 uncultured Porphyromonadaceae bacterium | reverse complement strand
TAATGAGGATGGGCGAGTCGGTCGAAGTGCTCCGCCCGCAATGGCTGCGCCACCAAATCATGACCTTCGCCGACCATATATCGGCCTCCCACAGGTGAGACGCGGTTCAATATTTTAGGTTATTATGATACCGCCTCGTGGATAGCGCGAAAATAAAGTTTTAACAATTTTCGGGTTGCCATCCAAGTTGCCACATTTCGAGGTTTTTGCCCTCACCAAAAAAATTGTTGACAACAACATCATGGTTACGTCCGGGTAAGTCTTGCGACATATTGTTCATCTGTGTTTCGCTTTATTGTATTCAATAATCTTTTGGACAAGCGAGTCTTAGAGGGTGTTTCATAACAAATGCCAAGCTAAAGCGACAGTGTCTTTCAGGTAACATAAATCAAACACAGAATGACAAGTGGCAAAAGCCTTGCATCACCTGTCTATGCGCATCGACTTTAACATTTGTTACGAGACACCCTCTAACTTTAACACCGCGACAGGTGTTACTACTCTGAAAGGTATAAACAATTCGTATTATGAAACTGAAAACTATTCTCTCTTCAATCGTGGTGGCGGCTGCGCTTGGGATGGCTGCGCCGGCTGCCGTGGCTCAGAATCCGGGCATTGTTATGGCCGGTTCGACCGACGTCGCCTCGCTGCCCGAGGCCGCCAAAAAGTTCCTCGACAAGCATTTAAAAGGCGTTGCCGTAAAAGAGTGTGAAAAGAAATTTGTCAACGGCGAATTTGATGTCGAGTTGGCAAGTGGCATCGATGTCGACTTCAACTCCCGCGGCGATGTCATAGAAATCGACGCTCCCGACCGCGCCGTGCTCCCGACCGAGGTTGTAAAAGATGTGGTTCCCGACAAGACGTTCAAGCACCTTCAGGAAAACGGTCTTGCCTCCAAAGTCGAGTCAATCAAGTACAAGAACGGCAAGGTTATCGAAATCGAGACTGTCGTGGTCGACCCCGACACTTTCATCTTTGACCTCGACGGAAATCTGCTGATGATCGAGGACTGACCGTTTCTTTATGTCGCGGGTTTTGACTACCTTTGCGGCATGACGGCAGACCAATATATCATCAGATATGCGGTCCGAAAGACAAGGGTGTTGCAAAACTGAATTTATTCTTTGAATAGCCGGGGGTTGCGAAACCGCAACCCCCGGAAACGTGAGTAGGCTTGTCAATCACAGAAAGTTACTTACCTCAATCGGTCAACGGACTATAACCTTGACAAATCCATTGCTTGTTTTACGAATATATATACCGGGGGAAAGGTTGTCTTTGTTCACTTTCAGTCCCGAAAGCGTATATACCTCATCGCCCCACTCATCAATGTCGGTAACAAGTTCGTTAACGGCACCCGTAACGGCATAGTTTTTGAAACGTCCCCAGCATGCAGCGGCATTGCGATAAGCATCGGAATCGGGAACCGTTATTGTGGCGTTTTCATATACTTCAGTGGCAAATGAATTGTCAGAAGCAACGGGAGGAACAATGTAACCGCATGAAACATGAGAAATTCCCGTGCAATTTGCAAAAGAGTTCTCTCCGATTACATAGGCCGCGTCATCGTTCCCTTCAGCACTGATAGAAAGCGATGTTATATCATCATTCATGACGGCGGCATTGAGGCCAATGCCGGCCACATCGTAATTCACACCTCCGATTTCAATGTTTGCGGGAATCGTTACGTTTTCGCCAATAGTTGACGATATATAGGCCACGGTCACTGTTTCGTTATCGGGACGGGTATAGGCGACACCGTCTATCAGTGATTCGGGGGCCATGATTTCCAATATTTTACCAAATTTGTTCCACCCTTCCATTTCCATATATGCGTCTTTAAGTCCTTCAGGCACAACGAGGATTTCATTAGGTGATTGGCTGAAGTTGCCTTCGTCAATCGCAAGTGGCTGCGGTGTCAGCGACATGACTTTTCTGAGATTGTCACACTTCCAGAAGTTAGACATCCCAATACCGGTGACGGTCGACGGAATTATTATTTCCTTGAGGGATTTGCATCGATATATTGCTGAAACCCTAATGGATTTGAGGCCTTCGGGCAAATTAAGTTCCTGAAGCGACCAACAGTCACTGAAGGCCGACACTCCAATCTCAGTCACGGTTTCGGGAATATTTACATGCTCAAGTTCAAAATTGTTGGCAAACATGGCATAAGAGATGACTTTAAGAGACTCACCAATATATGCGCGTTTAAGATTTCCGCAATAGCCGAAACCGAATTTTCCAACAGATTCCACCGAGGGGGACAAGTCAATTTCGGCCAACGAGGAACAATTGCGAAAAGCACAATCCCCTATACTTGTTATCGAG
Organism: uncultured Porphyromonadaceae bacterium; assembly: GCA_947176615.1. Lineage (GTDB taxonomy): Bacteria > Bacteroidota > Bacteroidia > Bacteroidales > Muribaculaceae > Duncaniella. The sequence goes on along the minus strand of CAMWRO010000326.1, from coordinate 568 downwards.
CTGCCGAAATCCACCGACGCGAGATTATCGCATTCGTCAAAGGCATAGTTTTCAATCACCTCGACTGTATCGGGTATTTTTACTGATTTTATCAATGAATTACTTTCAAACGCGCTTTCCCCTATCGCTATAACCCGGAGGTCCACAGGACTTCCGTTGTTGTCAAAGATTACGGACGACGGTATGACGATTTCACCTGACGCGACAGGATTTTTTGCCACTCGTGCGACTTTTTCGGCAACAGATACCACTTGATAGTTAATACCATTGTAAACAAATTCTTGTGCAGAAACATATCCCACACCCGCCAACAGGCCTAATGCAGTCAAAAAGACAATTTTAAAGTTAGTTTTCATAAATCAAGATTTGTATTATTAGGATATATCAATTTCATCGGCAACCTTGGCACGTCCTTGAACCGCCGTAAAATTACCCACAATCAAGTGGCCCGCGAAATCAAGTTGCACTTAATATACATTGTAAGGGCGGAAAAGGCCACACTTAAATTATACTTATATCATCTATCTACCTAAGCGACAATTGTTAACATGACAGCAAAAGCGGGACG
>CAMWRO010000325.1 GCA_947176615.1 uncultured Porphyromonadaceae bacterium | reverse complement strand
TTTGTAAGATCATGCGGCAATCCCCTCTTGGCCTTAGTCTCGTTGGGTCGGAGAGTTGTATAACATACCTGAGCCTTGCCGCTCTCGGAATTCGTATCATAGCGCCGATTCCCGGCAAGGGCACAATCGGTATCGAGGTGCCGAACAAGGACCCTCAGACCGTATCGATGCGCTCGGTCATCGCCTCGCGCCGTTTTCAGGAAAAGAAAAATGAAATGGGACTGCCGATGGCGATGGGATGTACGATTTCCAACGACGTGTTTATCGCTGACCTCTGCAAAATGCCCCACCTCCTTGTGGCCGGTGCGACAGGCATGGGTAAATCAGTGGGCCTTAACACCATTATTGCCTCGCTGCTTTATACGAAACATCCTGCCGAGCTGAAATTTGTCCTCGTCGATCCCAAGATGGTCGAGTTCAGCCTGTATGCGCGTCTTGAAAACCATTATCTGGCCAAACTTCCCGACGAGGAGGATGCCATTATCACCGACCCGTCAAAGGTTGTGGCCACGCTCAACTCGCTCTGTGTCGAGATGGACAACCGTTACGCGCTGCTCCGCGATGCCGCGTGCCGCAACCTTAAAGAGTACAACGACAAGTTTGTGCACCGTCATCTCAATCCTGAAAAGGGACATCGGTTTATGCCATATATCGTGGTAATAGTCGACGAGTTTGCCGACTTGATTATGACCGCGGGCAAGGAAGTCGAAATGCCTATCGCCCGATTGGCTCAGAAGGCGCGCGCAGTCGGGATGCATGTCATTCTTGCCACACAGCGTCCTTCGACCAATGTTATTACCGGTATCATCAAGGCCAATTTCCCGGGACGAATCGCTTTCCGCGTGTTCCAGATGGTCGATTCTCGCACTATTCTTGACCGTCCCGGAGCAAATCAGCTCATCGGCCGCGGTGACATGCTGTTCTCCAACAACGGCAAGATTGACCGTGTGCAGTGTGCCTTTATTGATACAGACGAAGTCGAGGCAATCTGTGAGGCAATCGGCAAGCAGCCGGGTTATGGTCATGCCTACGAGCTGCCTGAATATGTGCCCGAAAGCGACGGCAGTGCGTCGGTCGGCAATCTTACAGACCGCGACCCGCTGTTTGACGAGGCCGCAAGGCTCGTGGTGTCGACCGATACCGCCTCTACCTCGTCGTTGCAGCGTCGCTACTCGATAGGCTACAACCGTGCGGGCAAAATCATGGACCAGATGGAGGCGGCCGGAATTGTCGGTCCGTCACAGGGAGGCAAACCTCGTCAGGTGCTCGTCGACCCGATGACGCTGGAGCATATCCTTTCCAATCAGGCTTAAACCATAGGCCGGATATAAATGTTATTCGTAAGAGAAATGAAAAAGATTATACTGATAGCGGTGGCAATGTTGGTGGTTTTCTCTGCATCGGCAGTGGAAACGGCCGATGCCTTTCTCGGCCGGGTGGCCGGGAAATTGAAATCTTCGCCATCGACGGTGGCTACCTATCTGTTGACCACCGACGGGGCATCGCAACGCGGGACACTGACTGTCGCCGGAAATTGTTTTACAATCGATGCTCCGGGACTCAAATCATGGTATGACGGAAAGACTCAGTGGACTTACTCATCTCAGACCGGAGAGGTCAATATCACTGAACCGTCGCCCGAGGAGGTCGAGCAGATTAATCCGTTTGCCGTTATCAATGCGTTCAGGCGTGGTTACAAGTCACAATTTGTCCCGTCTGCGGCAGGTGTAAAAAAGATAAAAATGACATCCTCGGTTGCCGGGAATGATATAAGCAATGTTTTGCTTACTGTCAATGACAAGACTCTTAATCCAACCGAAATAGTGCTGACGCTTTCATCTAAGCAGGTCATCATTATCAGGATTGACAGTGTCAAGGCCGGGGTAAAGATGCCGGTGTCGTCATTTCGGTTTGACAAGTCGAAGTTTCCCGGAGTGGAGGTGGTAGACTTGAGATAAAATAACAAATTACAAAATAGAAATAACAAATTATGTTGCCTCGGGGAAAATCCGCGAGGCATTATAGCCAAGAGATTATGGAAGAAAAAAACTTGACAACCCGGTGCCTGATTATCGGTTCGGGCCCGGCCGGTTTTACAGCGGCGATATATGCGTCGCGCGCCAATATCAATCCGCTCCTTTTTGAAGGATACCAGCCCGGAGGGCAGTTGACCACGACTACCGAGGTTGAAAACTTTCCCGGTTATCCCAACGGAGTGACCGGGCCGCAGCTCATGGAGGATCTGCGCAATCAGGCGTTGCGTTTCGGCGCTGATATTCGCCCCGGTTATATCAATAAAATCGACCTGTCCAAGCGGCCATTTGTCGCTGAGACTGATGAGGGTCTCACAATTACCGCTGAGACAGTGATTATTTCTACAGGTGCGTCGGCAAAGTATCTCGGACTTGAAGACGAGACAAAGTATTCGGGACTCGGTGTCTCTGCTTGCGCCACATGTGACGGCTTTTTTTACCGTGGCAAGAAGGTTGCGGTCGTAGGTGGCGGTGACACTGCCTGTGAGGAGGCTCTTTATCTGAGCAACCTCGCATCGGAAGTGTATCTGATTGTGCGCCGCGACGTGCTCCGTGCCTCCAAGGTGATGCAGCGCCGTGTCTTTGAGAAAGAAAATATCAAAGTATATTTCAACACTCAGACTCAGGGACTCTATGGCGTTGATTTCCTTGAGGGCGCACACATGGTCGAACATATAGGCACTCCCGAGGAAAAGAAGTTTGACCTCGCCATCGATGGTTTCTTCCTTGCAATCGGCCACAAGCCGAATACCGAGATTTTCCGCCCGTTGCTTGACCTCGACGAGGTGGGATATGTAAAGGTTCAGGGCGATTCGACCCGCACCAATATCTCTCTCTAATACACATCTCCCAGCCAACCAGACTAAGGCGAAAGTGCTAAGGAGGGAGAAGCA
>CAMWRO010000324.1 GCA_947176615.1 uncultured Porphyromonadaceae bacterium | reverse complement strand
TCTTTATATAGATGTTTTTTCGGTAAAGGAACAGGCCGACAAGCCAGTTGAGCAACACAAACGCAATGGTGTAACAGAGTGATGCAAACGGCGGGGCAAATCCCGGAAGACTGTAAAACCATCCGAAGACAATGTCTCTTACCGACAGGATTTCTGTGCCGACAGTGATGCATTCATATCCGAAGGAGATTTCCATGACTTCAGACAATATATATAGAAACAGCGGATTTACGCCAAACACATGAAAAAAGCCAGTCCAACGTTTCCATCCGTTGATGTCGATTGCCCAGACAAGCAGCGCCAACAGCGAGGCCGCCATGCCGCATGTCGTCAGCACAAATGTCGGCGACCAGATGCGCTTGTTGATGGGAAGGCCGTAACTGAGCAGAAATCCGGCGAATGTCAGGAGGGTTCCTGTTATAAACAGTTTGTTGATGCGTTCTCGATTAGAAGATGTCGACATGATTGTCATGCCACACCAGAACCCGATAAGCACATGAGCTATTGAAGGCAGTGTGCTTAACAGTCCTTCCGGGTCAAATTTCATTGCGACACCGTCAACGCGGGTCGTGTGCATGTGGTCGGGCCCGAGCACCTTATGGTCTACAATCGATATGACATTGTCGCCGGAAAATTCCCATCCGTGGCCTGCGAGCAGCACGACCGTGTATGTGACAAGCAGAGTGACTATCAGGGCCGGAAGATATTTATGTCGCAATGAGACAGCGACAATTGAAGCCACGCAGTAGCACAATGCAAGTCGGGGAAGAACTCCGAGCAAGCGCAGATGATTGAAATCGAGGGCGGCAGCGAGAACTTCGGCACCAGAACTGATGCCGCGCAGAAACAGTCCGAACCAAGTGATTGCAAGACCGATTGCAAAGATGACGACAGTGCGTCGCAGTACTTTCCAAATTAAGGGAAGGGTTGGGCGAAAGTCGTTTTTTCGCAGTGACATGTAGGTCGAGATTCCCATGATGAACATGAAAAACGGGAACACGAGGTCAGTAGGCGTCAGCCCGTTCCAAGCAGCGTGGTGCAATGGCTCGTAAGAGCAATCTCCGTTTCCCGGATTGTTTACGAGAATCATTCCGGCCACGGTTATGCCGCGCATGATGTCGAGAGACAGCAATCTTTGCCCTGATTTGGGTATGTGTGATGACATGGCAGTATACCTGAATTAGCTATTGATTCGGCAAAGATACGAAAATATGTTGAAAAAGCGCGCCAATTCGTTAATGAATTTTAACACGGGTGGCTGTCATGTTGACACCGTCGCATTATTATCTTTGCAGAAAAAGCAGATGCTCAGATGACCGAATCGACACTTGACAAACTTAAAATATTGGCCGAGGCAGCACGTTACGATGTATCGTGTTCGTCAAGCGGCACTGTTCGCGACAACAAAGGAAAAGGCGTGGGCAACACGGTCGGCGGCATCGGGGTGTGTCACAGTTTTGCTGCTGACGGCAGATGTATTTCTTTGTTGAAGGTCATGATGAGCAACGTCTGTCTATATGATTGCGCCTACTGCATCAGCCGCAGAAGCAACGACATCCCTCGTGCCACCTTGACTGTCAGGGAACTGGTGGATCTCACAATTGAATTTTACAGACGCAACTATATCGAGGGCCTGTTTCTGAGCTCGGCCATTGTCAAGAATCCCGATTTCACGATGGAACGCATGGTGCAGGTGGCCAAGGAGCTGCGCGAGGTTCATCGTTTTAACGGATACATTCATCTGAAGGGTATCCCGGGAGCGTCGCTTGAGCTGATAAACCTTGCCGGGAGGTATGCCGACCGCATGAGCGTCAATGTCGAGATTCCTAAGGAAAAGTCACTGCAATATCTTGCCCCCGAAAAAAATCATAAAAACATTTATGAGCCGATGAAGTATATCAACACGGCGGTTCTTGAAAACCGTGAGGACAAGCGGTCACTTCTCCATGTCCCGCGCTTTATCCCGGCAGGACAGAGTACGCAGATGATTGTCGGGGCGAGTGACGATACGGATCATGACATATTGACTCTTTCATCTTCGCTGTACAGGGCCAAGTCAATGCGGCGCGTCTATTATTCGGGGTATGTTTCGGTAAATACCTACGACAGCCGTCTTCCCGCACTGAAACAACCGCCACTTGTGCGGGAAAATCGATTGTATCAGGCTGACTGGCTTATGCGATTCTATCAATTCAGAGCCGATGAGCTTGTCGACCAAAAGAATCCAAACCTTGACTTGGATGTGGATCCTAAAATCGGGTGGGCACTGCGACACCCTGAATTTTTCCCGATTGATGTAAACAAGGCTCCTTATGAAATGCTGTTACGAGTTCCCGGAATAGGGGTAAAATCGGCTAATCTGATTGTTAACGCCCGGCGTTACCGCGTGCTCGGTAGTGATCATTTGAAGAAAATTGGGGTCGTCTTAAAGCGGGCACAATATTTTATAGTGTGCCGTGAATTGCCGTCGGCTGTAATCGGCGACCTTTCTCCTGAATATGTAAAACTGCGACTCATGCTGCCGTCGGGACCATCCCGCCGCACAATTGACCAGTATCCCAGTCTGTTTTAAAAAATAGGAAGGTGATGTTATATACGTTTGACGGGACATTTGACGGATTGCTCAGTTGCGTTTTCGACGCTTTTGCGAGGAAAGAGGGTGTGACGGAGGTGCTTCGGACTTGGGATGAAATACCCTTGTTCAGCCTTGACGCCATGCGGCATGTAGAGACCGATTTGACTCATGCACGTCGAGTTTGGTTAAAACTGGAGAAATGCGTGTTTCGGACAGTCCTGAACTCGCTCGTGAAAAGTTTTCTCCATGCACCTGTCGAAGTGTCATTCTATTCAACTTTGTTCCGGTTCATCTGTCGTGCCGTGATTTCAGAGACCCGTATCGAGGGCGACTTTGGTGATGCCGACGTACTCGCTGTTTTGAAC
>CAMWRO010000323.1 GCA_947176615.1 uncultured Porphyromonadaceae bacterium | reverse complement strand
CAGCGGGCCTGTTGTGCCATAGGGGGAGCCGAGGATGTTGGCACACACGACAAACCATCTGTCAGGGTCAAGGAAACAGCCTGACTCGACCGTATGCGGCCACCAGTCGGCTACGTCACTGTTTGCGGTCAGCGCATGACACACCCACACGACATTGTCACGCTCCTCATTGAGCCGCCCGTAGGTGTGATAGGCGATAGTCAGCTCGGGCAACTCGCCTCCCAGTTCAAGAGGGAATGGGCGGTCGTGGTGATAAAACTTTACCCCGTTTTCAGTCGACATGGGCAAACGCTTGTTCAAAGTCCTCGATGATATCCTCCACATCCTCCAGTCCGAGCGAAATGCGCAGAAGCGTGGGTGTCACACCGGCGGCTTTCAGGTCGGCCTCGCTGAGCTGTTTGTGGGTTGTCGATGCGGGATGGGTCACTACCGTGATAGAATCGCCGATCATGGTCATGTGGGCGGCAAGCTGCAAAGCCTCGACAAACTTGACAGTGCTTTCAAGAGTACCTTTAAGCTCGACATTCAACACAGCCGAGGCTCCAAAACGGAAATATTTCGCAGCATTTTCATGTCCCGGATGATCAGGGAAACCGACATAGCTGACATTTTTGACCTTGGGATGGTCTTTCAGGTATTCGGCAAGCCGGCGCGTTGCCTCCACTTCGTGGCGCACACGCAGCGAGAGGGTTTCGAGGCCGAGCATCATCAGATAGCTGTCGAAGGGAGAGGGACACGCTCCCATGTCACGCAAACCGTCGACACGGCATTTCACAATGAACGCAGCCGGGCCGAAAGCCTCGTAGAGATTCAGGCCGTGATACCCTTCGGAGGGTCCGTCAATACCGGGGAATTTACCACATGACCAGTCAAAATTGCCCCCATCGACGATTATGCCGCCCATCGCGGTGCCGTGGCCGTTAATCCACTTGGTGGCAGAGTCAACCACGATATTCGCACCCCAGTCAAAGGGGTTGCAGAGGTAGCCGGCCGCACCAAATGTGTTGTCAATGATGAGAGGCACCTTGTTTTCACTCGCCACGCGCCCAAGTCCCTCAAGGTCGGGAACAGCGCAGGTGGGGTTACCCATTGACTCGGCAAAAAGCGCACGGGTGCGGCTATCAATAAGTTTTGCAAAATCCTCGGGAGATTCAGTCGTGGCTATTCTCACCTCTATGCCCAGCCGGCGCAGCGTGTGACGAAACTGGTTGTAGGTGCCACCATAGAGGAACGGCGATGCGACGATATTGTCGCCTTCCGAGGCAAGAGCTGTGACAGCGATGAGTATTGCCGACATGCCCGAAGCGACACCGAGTGCGCCGACACCGCCATAGAGGGCCGCGATGCGTTCCTCATAGGCCGAAGTGGTGGGATTCTGCAAGCGGGTATAGATGTTTCCCCCCTCGCTAAGTTCAAATAGCTTTGCAGCATAGTCGCAGGTTTTAAAACGATAAGCGGCCGTGGGATAAATTGCTACACCGCGAGCACCGGTCTCGGGATTGTGGTCGAGCCCGGCGTGAATCTGGCGGGTCTCGAAACGAAGTTTCTTATAGTCCATCTCTGTATTTTGTTTATTTCGTTAATATCGCTTCAATCAAAAATCCGGCCCTCGCAGAAACGGGAGCCGGATTTTCGTAATTTTTTCAATTTATATGCGTGACAATTTTCACACCCGGCTCAGTCGGCTGCACATGCACATCATCTCCATCATCATACCCTCGGCGGGAATGGTGTCAGCAATGAACCGATGTAATGTCACATTTGTCATAATTCTTCGGAATGTTTTATAATTTACGATGCAAAGATAGACAAATTTATTTAAATAATCACATAACTACATTAAATTTTTTCAACAAGGCCAAAGGATGATAAGAAAGTTTGGCTTGTCGCAGACCGGAATCACCCGTGTCTTCTTCACGATTTATATAGCACACTTCGGGATGCCGCTCCATTATCTGCTTTGCAAAGAGATTGTTTATAGTCTCACCGGCCCCGGGAACGGAATGATTCATTTTTTCGATATGCACATAGAGGGTGTCGCCTATGATTTCTCCAACCGTAAAAGCCACAATGCCGTTGGCGGAGGTCGACAACACCGCCCCTTCCATCATGGAATAACAATCAAGGTTGTCCAAAACAGCTTTTACCTGTAAACGCTCCGCATCGGCCAAAACTGGCTTGTCAAGAGCAAGATGGGACGCGTCAAAGAAAGCCTTGACATCACCGAGATTGTCGCGCGTCAGCGGTTCAAAGCGATAGCCGGGGTTATCGGCGACAAAGCGGTTGACATGATTACGCTTTTTGCTCAATTTTTTACCGGAAAGGGAGGCTAAGGAGTAAGCATCATAGATATAGTCTGCCCAATCTTCAAGCGGCTCGACCAAAGTCGCTCCCAACTTCCGCAATTCCTCTACCCTGTCTTCAGGAACAGCCGAAAACTTGAGTGACATGTTACCGTGAGCGGCACAGTAATCGCGAAGCAATGTGACCGCCGCACCAAGATTCATCTCCCCTACCGGGAGTGAGAAAGCCGGAGTCGTGACATCATTTTCGGTAACACCCTTTATAAACAGAGTGTCATTCACAATACAGTAAGAATAATCGAAATAATCAATCCACATAAAGATACCGCCGATGGAGTAATCGCATGTGCGGCTTGACACCCAAGCGGTATCACGAAGCACGGCATTAATCGCCGGAATGTCGTCAAGCGTGACACGCTTGAAACCCAAAGAATCCACAGCCGGTTTACACTCGGCGGTTATGACATTGTATTGTTGAAAACGTGGGGCAGCCATAGGTAAGAATTTATATGTGTTCAATCAGAAACTTCTTACTAATAACATCTCTGCACAAATGATAGTTCTCGATTTTCAACACCATTCGGGTCAAAAGATTCGGGGGGGAGGGATAAAAATAACCCGGGCCGGTCTCGCTTGGAGTCCGGCC
>CAMWRO010000322.1 GCA_947176615.1 uncultured Porphyromonadaceae bacterium | reverse complement strand
GGGTAGGGCAGGTAATGTGTGCCTATCAGCGTTTTGAGGGAGAAACCTGTTGCAGCAGCAAGAAACTGCTCACACAGATTCTTCGCGGCGAGTGGGGGTATGACAAGATAATCGTAACCGACTGCTGGGCGTTGAACGACTTTTATCGCGATGGTGCCCACGGAACTCATGCCGGGCCGGCCGAAACCAGTGCCGACGCGGTTATCTCGGGAACCGACCTCGAATGCGGCCCGGTGCTTTACAGCCTTAAAGAAGCCGTTGAGCGCCGACTCATTACCGAGGCCGAAATCGATTCCCACCTGAAAAGGGTGCTTGAGGCTCGTTTCGCTCTCGGCGAGATTGACGATGACCCCGCGTCGCCGTGGACGGCAATTTCGCCTGACATAATCGATTGTCAGGCACATAAGGAAATCGCTCTCGACATGGCCCGCAAGTCGATGACACTGTTGAAAAACAACGGTATCCTTCCGTTGCCCAAACAGAGCAAGGGGCTTCTCGTCATGGGGCCCAACGCGGTGGATTCGGTCATGCAGTGGGGCAATTATAACGGTTTCCCCTCCCACACCGTCACTATTCTCGACGGTATAAAGGAGAAGGTGGGCGATGTGGCCTATCTGCGCGGATGTGACCATGTTGTCAACAGCAATAAGGTGTCATGTTTCAACCGCCTGTCGGTCGATGGCGTTCAATGTGTCTCGGCCAACTACTGGAACAGCGTCCAACCCGAAGGCACCCCGGTTGCCCGAGTTGTCGAGACCACTCCGTTTAATTTCTCGACCGGCGGCGCGACTGTCTTTGCTCCCGGCGTCAATCTCGCTGATTTCTCGGGCCTTTACCGCGCTACTTTTATTCCCGACGAAAGCGGCGATTATGTCGTGGCGTTTTCTTCAGACGGCGGTGGCGCGCGTTACCTCTCGGTCAACGGGGAGAAGGTGATTGACATCGCGAAGGGTAATCGTTATCGCGATTTTGCCCACACAATCAAGGCCGAAAAAGGAAAGACCTATGACATAGAGCTGTTTTACAGCCATGTGGGTGACGGACTGGCCGAATTGAAATTTGACATAACCCGAAACGAAGCCTACGATACCAATCCCGGCGATGCCGATGTGGTAATCTTTGTCGGCGGTATCTCGCCTGAACTTGAAGGGGAGGAAATGCCTGTGTCCTACGAAGGGTTCCGTGGCGGCGACCGCGAGACAATCGAGCTGCCCCGCATCCAGCGCCAACTGATGAAACAGCTGAAACAGCAGGGTAAGAAAATCGTCTATATCAATTGCTCGGGTTCTGCTGTCGGCATTACACCCGAGGATTCAATCTGTGATGCCGTTCTTCAGGCATGGTATCCGGGACAGGCAGGTGGCACAGCCGTGGCCGACGTGCTTTTCGGCGACTATAATCCAGCCGGTCGTCTTCCGGTTACATTCTATCGCGACGATTCCCAGCTGCCCGACTTCGAGGATTATTCGATGATAGGCCGCACCTACCGTTATATGACTGACAAGCCCCTCTATCCTTTCGGCTACGGGTTGAGCTACACCACTTTTGATTACAAAGGTGCGAAACTCGGAAAGAAGAAAATCAAAGCAGGTGAAAGCGTTGACCTGACTGTTGATGTTAAGAACAGCGGCGACCGCGACGGTGACGAGGTGGTACAGGTTTACATGCGTCCGCTCGACCGCAAGGATGCACCGGTCAAGACCCTGTGTGACTTCAAGCGTGTCAATATTAAGAAAGGTGACACTGCAAAGGTTAAATTCAGCCTTTCCCCGTCGGCTTTTGAGACATTTGATCACGAGTCGGGCCGCATGAAAGTACTCCCCGGCCGCTACGAGCTTCTCTACGGCCCGTCATCCTCTGACCTCACCCCCGTGGAGGTTGTTGTGAAATAAAGGTGAAGGGTGAAAAGTGAAGATAATAGTTAACAGGCAATTTTGATTATGCCAATCTATTATCTTCACTTTTCACCTTTTACCGTATCATATCTCTTGTAAGCTGCGGCGAGGCGGGTGTGGTAGCCGCGGCGTGCATAGCCGGGACCGTTATAGCCACGGGCGAAAGCTGCCCAGTTTTTTTGCTGCAATGCTTTCTGAAGGCCTGAGTTGACGATGAATCTGGCGAATAATTCGAGCTGGTCGCGCTCGCTACGGCTCATGAGCATGGCAAATTCTTCAATGTCCTTTGTGCCACACTTTTTCCAGTTGAATCCCCCGATCTGAAACATTCCCCAGAACGTGCCCTCGATGGCTGCGTGGCGGTTAATCGACTCGGCTGCTTTAAAGCGGCGGTAAACGGCCGATTGGGTTCTTCCGGCTCGGTTGAACACCGCCGGATGAGATTTACTGTACTTGGCGAGATTGATGCCGCGTTTTGACGCGAAACGACGGAACATTGACAGGTCAAAATTCATTACCGGTTGTCCCGGAGCAGCAAAGCCTTGGTGGGATTTGCCCGCCTCGATTTCAATGACGGCTTTGACGCTCGCCACGTCAACGCCCAGTTCCTCGGCCACGTCGATAAAGTCCTGTTCGGTCAGGCGGATTATAGTGTCGGCGGCAAGTTCCATCTCGGCGACCTCGACACCGGCCTCGGTAATTTCCTCGACTGCTATCCCGACCGAATCGGCCGGAATTTCATGGCGCGAGGCGACACATCCCGCAGCCATCACGACCGCGGCGGCGGCAAGAGGGATTCTCATTGAATAGTGTAGTTTCATTTTTCAGGTACAGATGATAAAGCAGAGAGGTTGTGACAGTCCGTTTGGTAGGAACTGCCGGCAACCCCTCTGCTTTTATTTTAGAAATGATATTGTTTCTATTACTTCTTCAGCTCGGCAACCTTTTCAAGGGTGCGCTTGATCTGTCCCCAGAATTTTTCTACAGCGGGAATGTGCATGCGCTCGCTCGGGGAGTGAACACCCTGCAGTGTCGGGCCAAACGATACCATGTCGAGGT
>CAMWRO010000321.1 GCA_947176615.1 uncultured Porphyromonadaceae bacterium | reverse complement strand
GCGACAACCTAGAGATACACGAGACTTATCGTCGGTTGGGTCTGATGTGTATAAGATACAGGATTGACATAAAGCGACTGATTATATGCACCGTAACCTGTGCATTGTGTTTCTTCATGGCAACAGGGCAGACCGCACCCGACACCGACTCGGAGCCGCAGGTGGGCAGCGGGCGCGTAAAACCGATTCAGGGATACTATTACACTGACATCGACGGCGAGGAAACACTAATGCTCGTCCTGAGCGAGGTGACCGTTTTTCCGGAACTGAAATTCAAAAACAAGAAAGAGGAGGAATTTTACTGGAAGACGGTCAGGGATGTCAAGAAGACACTCCCCTATGCCAAGCTCATCTGCGAGACACTTATAGAAACCTATGAGTATATCGAAACTTTCCCCACTCAGGCCGAGCGCGAGAAGCACTTGAAAGAGATGGAGTCGGCGGTATTTGAGCAATACAAGCCTGTCTTGAAGAAATTCACCAAGTCTCAGGCCCAGATGCTCATCAAACTCATCAACCGCGAGACCAACCAGTCGAGCTACAATATTCTCAAGGCATTTCTCGGCTCGTTCCGCGCCGGGTTCTGGCAGACTTTCGGCCGCTTTTTCGGCGTGAACCTCAAGACCGGCTACAACCCCGACAAGGACCGCAAAGATGCCATCATCGAGCGCGTCGCAACCAAGGTCGAGCTGGGACAACTCTAATGGAGGGGACAATTGTGCCCCGTTGTTGCGTTATTTTTCCACCTATATAAACAGGTGTGTCTGAAAAAGATTGTTTTATGAAGAAATCGTTACTTTCGCTTGCATTCGGCACATTCGCGCTCGGGATAGTCGAATTCGGGATGATGGGAATCCTGAGCGATATTGCCTCTGATTTGGGTATAAGCATCACCGAGGCGGGACACCTGATTTCAGCCTATTCGGCCGGTGTGGCCGTCGGTGCCCCGTCGCTGCTGTTTCTGCGCCGATTACCGCTGCGCCGACTGATGTTGCTGCTCGCCGCAGTGATAACCGTCGGAAACGCACTGGTAGCCGTGTCGCCCAATTACGGCTGCCTCCTTGCCGCGAGATTTATCGCCGGACTTCCCCACGGCGCATTTTTCGGAGCCGGAGCCATCGTGTGCTCACGACTGGCCGACAAGGGAAAAGGTGCATCGGCAGTAGCAGTCCTCATCGGCGGCATGACGGTCGCCAACCTCGTCGGCGTTCCGGCATTCACCTTTTTGTGCCAGATTCTCTCGTGGCGACTCCCCTTCGGAATCGTCGCCGTGGTGGGACTGGTTACATTCATCGCCATCCGCAGCTGGGTGCCCCCATTGTCGCCATTGCCCGACACAGGCGTAAAAGGCCAGTTCCGTTTTCTTTCCAACCGTGCCCCGTGGCTCATATATGCCGGCGTGTTCTTCGGGCAGGCAAGTATCTATTGCTGGTTGAGCTACATCTCCCCGATTATGACGAAGGTGGCCGGTTTCTCCGAACCGTCAATGACGCTGATCATGATCTTGGTGGGCGGAGGAATGGTGGTCGGCAACATTGTTGCCGGACGGCTGTCGGACCGCTACTCCCCCTCCATCGTCACCGCCGTCATCGCCACCATCGTCATCCTGCTGTTACCTCTGATGTACCTGTTGGCCGGCGACAAAATCCCGTCATTGCTGTTTTCATTCGTCGCCCCGGGACTCCTTTTCGGCATCGGAGGACCGCTGCAATACCTCATTGTCCGTTATGCCAAGGGGGGCGAGATGCTTGGCGGCGCGGGAATCCAGATAGCGTTCAATGTCTCCAACGCCGTCGCTGCCGCACTGGGCGGCTATGTCATCCGCCACGGATTCGGCCTCGCCTCCCCCGCCTTGGCCGGAATACCCTGCGCCGTCATCGGCGCGGCCGCCCTTTACACATTATATTACTACGAGAAACGAAAATCAGGAAAATCAGAGGGTGTTTCATAACGCCCTCTAAAATTTCGCTTTTTTTGCGTAACTTTGGGGCGATGAAAGCTAATACCATTTTAACCGGCATACTGTTGCTCGGATGTGCGGCGTGTGCAACGTCGCGACGACCTGTCCAATATGTCGAGACTCGCATCGGAACCGCGCCGTCCGAGACTCGCACTGCGGGACTGTTTGGCAAAAACACCGAGGAATTCGGCCAGTGCCTCCCCGCCGTTCTGGAACCCCACGGCATGAACTTCTGGACACCGCAGACCCGCGACACCGAGCAGAAGTGCATCGCCCCCTACTATTACCTCGACTCCCTGCTGCAAGGCTTCCGAAATTCCCACTGGATTGTCGGCGGATGCACGCAGGACTACGGCTCGATGACCCTCATGCCGCTCGCCGGGACGCTGCGATGCTCCCCCGGGGCAAGAGCGTCGCGCATCGACCACGCCCACGAGGTTTCAACCCCCTCCTACTACCGCAACCGACTGCTCGACGAGGGTATCACCGCCGAGATGACAGGCCGCTCCCGTGCCGCGATTTTCCGTTTCACCTACGATAACGACGGCGACGGCTATCTTGTCGTTAACCCCAACAGTGACGAGGGGGCCGGATATATCGAGGTCGACCCGGCAAAACGGCAGATTCGCGGCTACAACCCCGTTCACCGCATCTATCAGGGATGGGGCGAGCCCGCGGGTTATGCCGGATATTTTGTCGTGCAGCTCGACCGCGACCTTGCCGAGTGGGGCACATTCGCCGGCGACTCGGCCATCGCCGGAGCCACTGTGATTGAAAAGCGGCCCGGCATCGGGGCCTACGTCAGGTTCCGTGTCAACGGTACCGCCGACCCGGTGACAGTCAAGGCTGCATCATCGTTCACCGACATGGCAGGCGCGCTGGCCAACCTTGAGGCCGAAATCCCCCACGACGACTATGACCGCACCCGCCGTGAGCTATCCGACATCAGCGACACCCGTCTCGACCAGATAACCGTCGAGGGTGGCAGCGACGAAGAACTGACCAAG
>CAMWRO010000320.1 GCA_947176615.1 uncultured Porphyromonadaceae bacterium | reverse complement strand
GCGTGTGGTCAATAGCACATATCTGATTTTACGGCTACATCGTAGCCGGTCTTGACGGGGAATGACCGGCTACGATGTAGCCGATTCCGGACAGAAAACGTAGAAAACCCAAGCCGCGCGCACCTAAAGGCGCGCTTGCATGGGCCTAACATTAAGGCGCGGCTACACCGCGCATTCGGCGGCGATGCCGCAATGTCACCGACTCAGCGACTTTCAAGTGCGCACCCCAACGGGGTGCTGTCTCGCTTAACACCATGTGCTCCACATGGGGTTGCGACCGTGGGGTGGCACGCATCTTGTAAAGATGCGGTTTCGATACCATCCGCGCCCATGTCTCCACTGTACATGATTTTATCAAGACCGCACCTCTCCGAGGTGCATTGTTGCTCCTTTGCCCAACCCCATGTGGAGGACCACATGGGGTTAAGCAAGGCCGCACCCCGCCGGGGTGCACGTTTTCATTGCCGCGACACTACAAGAGGGGGGTTACTCCTATACGACGGCATTAATGCGGCATCGCCGCCAATAGCGCGGTGTAGCCGCGCCTTAACGTTAGCCACACGCAAGCGCCCCGTTTAGGCGGCGCGCAGCATGTGGTTAACGCACACCCCCTCGGCATCGGCTGCCGCGCAGCCGCTCCCGCACCGCGCAACCGGTGGCCATGCCGCATTTCACGCGGTTTTGGCAATTTTGCGACAGGTGAGCGATTTTTAGACACAACTCTGTTATATTTATTACCCATTGTTGTGCTATTTTTGCATTACCGAAAAACCGATACCAATCATGTCAAAACTTCTATTCAATATCACGTTTCTTTCAGCAGCTTTTCTGGGTGCCGCGGGCATCGCCGAGGCCGCAAAGCCGGTGGACTATGTCAACCCCTACATGGGCAACATCAGCCATCTGCTGAAACCGACTTACCCGACCGTACACCGACCCAACAGTATGCTCCGCGTCTATCCCCGCCGTGGCGACCACACCGAGAGCCGGATGCACGGACTGCCGGTCATGGTGGTCAACCACCGCGAAAACACCGTCTTTGACCTCTCGGCCACTCAGAAACCTGTCTCGGAACTGAAACAGGTCGTGCCTACCGAGTGGGACAACGAGGCCATCACCCCCTACTCCTACAAAGTCACCGTCGACGACCACCGCGTGGATGTCAACTTCTCCCCGGCTGAACGCAGCGCGATCTATTCGCTCGACTTCCTCGACCACGCTCCCGCCCACCTCATCCTCAGTGCCCGCGGCGGCGAGATTGCCGTCAAGGGGGACACCATCGAGGGTTGGCAGGCGACATGGGGCAACGTGAAAGTCTACATCTGCATGGTTGTCGACAAAACCCCGACAGCGCGGGGCATAATCCGCAACGGCGACCGTGTCGACTTCTCGGCGACCGAGGCTAAAGGCGACGATGCCTGCGCCATCCTCTCATTCCCCGGCAACTCGCGCGTAAACGCCCGCTACGGCGTGTCGCTCATCAGTCCCGAGCAGGCCGCCCGCAACCTTCAGCGCGAGATTCCCCACTTTGACCTCGCCCGCGTGACCCGCGAGGGACGCGACGCGTGGAACGACGCGCTTGGCCGCATCGACATCAAGGGGGGCGACGATAATGACATGGCGGTCTTCTACACCTCTCTCTACCGCTGCTACGAGCGGCCCGTCAACATCAGCGAGGATGGCCGCTACTTCAGTGCCGCCGACCACAAGGTGCATGACGACGGTGGCCGCCCCCACTATACCGACGACTGGCTCTGGGACACCTATCGTGCCACCCACCCCCTGCGCCTGCTCATCGACACCCGCACCGAGGAGGACATCATCAACTCGTTTGTCAATCAGGCCGACCAGTCGCGCGACCACTGGTTCCCGACCTTCCCCTCCATCACCGGCGACTCGCGACGCATGAACTGCAACCACGGCGTGGCCGTTGTGGCCGATGCTGTCGCAAAGGGTCTCGGCAACTTCGACCTTGAGAAAGCCTATGAACAGTGCCGCGGCGCAATCGAGGACAAGACCCTCGCCCCGTGGTCAGCCGCCCCGGCCGGATGGCTCAACGAGTTTTATGCCGCCAACGGCTATATTCCCGCCCTCGCCCCGGGCGAGCAGGAGACCCAGCCCGATGTCAACGGATGGGAAAAGCGTCAGCCTGTCCCCGTGACCCTCGGCACAGCCTACGACCAGTGGTGCCTGTCGCAGATTGCCCGCTCGCTCGGCTATGATGTCGATGCCGACCGTCTGCTGGAGGCGTCATTCAACTACCGCAACCTTTTCAACCACGAGACATCCTTTTTCCACCCCAAGGACAAGGATGGACGGTTCATCCCCGACTTTGACTACCGTTTCTCGGGCGGACCCGGCGCCCGCGAGTTCTATGCCGAAAACAACGGCTGGACCTACCGCTGGGACGTGCAGCACAATATCCCCGACCTGATCGCACTGATGGGCGGCAATGAAAAATTCATCGCCAACCTTGACCGGACCTTCAACGAATGGCTCGGGCGCAGCAAATATGAATTTTATGCACAGCTCCCCGACCAGACCGGCAACGTGGGACAGTTCTCGATGGCCAACGAGCCTTCACTCCACATCCCCTACCTCTACAACTATGCCGGCGCGCCGTGGAAGACTCAGAAACGCATCCGCGACCTCATCCACCAGTGGTTCCGCAACGACCTGATGGGTGTCCCGGGCGACGAGGACGGCGGCGGCATGAGTGCCTTCGTGGTGCTGTCGATGGCCGGGTTCTATCCCGTCACCCCCGGCTCGCCTGTCTATGCAATCGGCTCCCCCTTCTTCAAAGAGGCTACATTCACCCTCGGAAACGGTAAAAAATTCCGCATCATCGCCCGCGGGTGCAGCACCGACAACAAATATGTCGCCTCGATGACCCTCAACGGCAAGCGGCTCGACTCCCCGTGGTTCAGCCACGCCGACATCGCCGACGGCGGCACCCTCGTGCTGGAAATGAGCGACCGACCGGTGAAAAAATAACAGATAACAAATTCCAATTAACAGATATGAATAAGTGTGCAACTATAT
>CAMWRO010000319.1 GCA_947176615.1 uncultured Porphyromonadaceae bacterium | reverse complement strand
CCCCCTATCTCTACACCCTCGTGCTGACTCTTAAAGACAAGGCCGGAAAGGAACTCGAATCGACATCGGCGCGCGTGGGTATGCGCAAGGTCGAAATCCGCGACGCGCAGCTGCTTGTCAACGGCAAGCGCATCATGGTTCACGGCACCGACGTTCACGAGCATGACGCCGTCAAGGGCCATGTGGTTGACCGCGACCTGATGATGAAGGACATCGCCACGATGAAACAGCACAATATCAACGCCGTGCGCATGAGCCACTATCCGCAGTCGCCGCTGTGGTATGACCTCTGTGACGAGTATGGCCTCTATGTCGTCGACGAGGCCAACGTGGAAATCCACGGCTACGGAGTCGGATGGCGCGAACCGGGCCCCGATCAGGAGCATCCCTGCTCGCGCCCCGAGTGGAACGCCCCGATTCTCGACCGCCAGTATCTGCTTGTGGAGCGTGACAAGAACCACCCCTGTGTAATCACTTGGAGCCTCGGCAACGAGAGCGGCAACGGCCCCAACTTTGTGGATGCCTACAACTGGATAAAGAACCGCGACAACACGCGCCCGGTTCAGTATGAACAAGCCTACGAGGATCATGACAACACCGACATTATCTGCCCCATGTACCCCTCGATCGGCTACATGAAGGAATATGCCTCGCGCGAGGGTGTCACCAAGCCTTACATCATGTGTGAGTATGCCCACGCTATGGGCAACTCGTCGGGCAATTTCCAAGAATATTTTGACATCATGGAGGGGCATCCCCACATGCAGGGCGGTTTCATCTGGGACTGGGTCGACCAAGGTCTGCTCACCAAGGATGAGAACGGCGAGCCTTACTGGGCCTACGGCGGCGACTTCGGCGCGTGGAACTATACCAACGACGGCAATTTCTGTGTCAACGGCCTCGTAAACCCCGACCGCACCCCCCATCCCGGCCTGACCGAGGTCAAGAAGGTGTATCAGGACATCCTTTTCAAGGCCGTGGATCTCAAGGCTGGTGTCATCAAGGTTGTCAACAACTTCCATTACACCAACCTCAGTGTCTATGATTTCAAGTGGCAGCTCCTGTGCAACGGCGCGCCTGTGGCCGAGGGAACTTTTGAGCTGAACCTCGCTCCCGAAAAGAGCAAGGATGTCAAGATTGCCCTCCCGGCACTCCAGCCCGATGACGAATACTACCTTTCGGTATATGCCTACACCAAAAATGCTACCGACGTCGTTCCCGCCGGTCACGAGGTCGCCTGCGAGCAGTTCAAGGTTCAGGATGGTACCGGGACATTTGAACTCAACCCCGCAATGGTGCGCATCGCCATGCATGTGGCTGATGGCAAAGACCGCAAAAACCGCGATATGTGTGCCATCGACTGCGCCAACGACGTGCGCATCGTCATCAACCGCAACAGCGGCGAGCTTCAGGGTTACTATGTGGGTAATAACCGCCTGATCGAGGGTGGTCCCACTCCCTCGTTCTGGCGCGGACCGACCGACAACGACCGTGGCGCGGGAATGCACATCCGCAGCAACATCTGGCGTTATGCCGGTCAGAACAAGACGGTCAAGTCGTTCAATGTCGAGGAAAAGGGTGACAAGGCTGTCGTCACGGTGGTCTATGACCTCGCCGACGTGGGTACCGACTACACTGTTGTCTATACCGCTTGGGCCGACGGCTCTCTGCAGGTCAACGCCGACTGGAAAGCCGGCGACCGCAAGCTCCCCGAGATGATGCGATTCGGTATGCGCATGACGCTCGACAAGAAATATGACAATTTCGAGTGGTATGGCCGCGGCCCTGTCGAGAACTACAGTGACCGCAACACGGCTGCCTTTATGGGAATCTACAAGTCAAAGGTCCGTGACCAGTATGTGTCCTACATCCGCCCGCAGGAGAACGGCAACAAAACCGACGTGCGCTGGCTCACCCTGACCGACGCAGCCGGTCAAGGCATCCGTGTGTCGGGTCTCCAGCCGCTCAGCGTCAGCGCGCTCGACGTGCCGATGGACGACCTTGACTCGGGCGAGAAAATCGACCAGCGTCACAGCAGCGACGTTCACCCTGACCGCAACCGCGTCTACCTTCAGGTCGACCTCGCACAGCGCGGTGTGGGCGGCGACAACAGCTGGGGCGCGCAGCCTCACCATCCCCACCGTCTGACAGCCGACAGCTACAGCTACGGTTTTGTGATTTCACCTGTCTTTTGATTGATGTTTAAGTGATTTGTTTAAGGTTTGGGTTTAAAGTTTGACTTTGGACCTGAACCTTAAACTTTTATCTTCATGATTATGGAAAAATGGAAAACCCTTGATAGCGAATATGTTTTCAAGCGCCCGTGGCTGACTGCGCGCCGTGACCGTGTCATGCTGCCCAACGGTGTTGTCAACGATGAGTTCTATATACTTGAATATCCCACTTGGGTCAATGTGATTGCCCGCACTGTCGACGGCCGCTTTGTCATGGTCGAGCAGTACCGTCACGGACTGGATGACATCTTCATCGAGCTGTGTGCCGGTGTCGTCGAGGATGGCGAGGACCCGCTTGAGGGCGCAAAGCGCGAGTTGGCCGAGGAAACGGGATATGAAGGCGGCGAATGGTCGCTCCAGATGGTGATTTCGGGCAATCCGAGCGTGACCAACAATCTGACCTACTGCTATCTTGCCGACGGTGTGGAACTGCGCCACGCCCAGCAGCTTGACCGCACCGAGGATATTGCCGTTAAGTTGCTGACCGAGCAGGAACTCTACGACCTCTTGTTGCGCGACGAAATGAAGCAGTCACTCATGGCTGCTCCGCTGTGGCGTTATTTCGCCATGAAAAAGAAGGCATAATCGGCTGACGCTGTGGGGCGTGTTGCAAAACTCGATAATTGCATTGAGATGTTGCATCGGAATCGGCGTCTGAAAGTAGATGTTTATTGTGGCGCAATAGCAATCTGACAAGATTGCATCCTTGAATAGCCGTAGGTTGCGCAAACGCAACCTACGGTAGATTAACGAATTAAAACTTAAATCTGTAAAGATTTTTCATAATGCGGCGTGATTGAAAAATCTTTACAGATTT
>CAMWRO010000318.1 GCA_947176615.1 uncultured Porphyromonadaceae bacterium | reverse complement strand
AAAGTTAATAAAATCGCTTCAAGGGTATAACCTGCTGAATTTCAAGGAGCAGAGTGCGTTCCGGGACAGATGTCTCCGGAACGCCCTCTAACATTTTGGCGGGTAAAACCGTTTAATCTAAAAATCTCGTTTTAATTTCATTACATTATGATGACCACTGTTGCCAATAACATACTTGAAACCATCGGAGGAACGCCGATGGTTCGCATCAACCGGCTGAATCCCAATCCCCGGGTTAACATAATGGCCAAACTTGAAGGATTTAATCCGACAGGGAGTATCAAGGACCGCATCGCGCTCCGCATGATAGAGGATGCGGAAAAGTCGGGACGGCTGCGACGGGGACAGACGATAATCGAGCCTACATCGGGCAATACCGGCATCGGACTTGCGATGATCGGGGTTGTCAAGGGATATGACGTTGTTATCGTCATGAGCGACGCTGTCAGTGTGGAGCGACGCCGGATAATAAAATCCTACGGGGCCAACGTGATTCTGACCCCGGGCGAGCTTGGAACCGACGGGGCGATAAGGCTGGCAAGAAAGATGGTGGCTGAAAATCCCGATAAATACTTTATGCCTGACCAGTTTGCCAACGCGGCAAACTATCAGGCCCACTATGAGCGCACCGCCCTTGAGATATGGGAACAGACCGGAGGGGCGGTCGATTATCTTGTCTGTGCCCTCGGCACTTCGGGAACCATTATGGGGATTTCGCGGTTTATGCAGGCGTTGAAACCCGATATAAAGGTAGTCTGCGCCCAACCGGTGCGCGGGCACTATATCCAAGGATTGAAAAACATGGAGGAGGCAATTGTCCCGGCCATCTATGACCCGTCGCGCATCGACATTCAGGAGATAATCGAGAGCGAGGAGGCGATAGAGATGGCCCGTCAGATAATATTGAACGAGGGAATTTTTGCAGGGATGAGCAGCGGGGCGGCCCTGCTTGCGGCCACAAGGGTCGCCGCCCGTATTCCCGAGGGAAACATAGTCGTCGTTTTCCCCGACCGTGCCGAAAAGTATCTCTCGACCACGATGTTTGAGCGATACGGTGACTAATAAAAAGTGAGCCGCCATCGATTGCGACATTGCAGTCGATGGCGGCTCGTGCAAGCTGGAAGTTGGTTATATCGTCGTCTAAGGCTGAACCTAAAGGAGTTAAACCTTAGACCTAAACTTTAAACCTGAAAAATTACTTGCCCTGATGCTCATACTTGAGTGTGAGCGAAGGCTGGTCGCACACTTCAGCCGGACCGAAGTACTGGATGGGGCCGGGGTAGGTGTAGCAGGTGTTATATGCCCAGTCGTCACGCTTGGAGGCGAACTTGAGGAAGGGTGCGCCGTCGAGTTTTACGAGAGCCTTTTGGATAACAGGCTTCATCTCGCCGTGACGACGTTCCATGTTCATCATCATGGTGACGGGGATACCGCCTGCGATCCACTGAACCGAAGGCTTGGTGAGGTTGCGGAGCGACGACATGTAGCCGGTAACGCCTGCGCTGATGAGGCATGCTGCGTTGTAGCCGAGGCCGTAGCAGTAGTCGGCGTCAAAGTTGGAGGGGTCGGCGCAGCGGCCTTCGTAGCCGAAGAAGTGGTGCATAGCGGTGAACTTGCCGTTGTAATTTCCGGCAGCGCGCATTTCTTCGAGGCGGGTAGCCACCATAGCGCTGAGCAGTTTCTCGGTCTCGATGAGCGACACCTGTACGTTTCCGTGGGGGTCGCGGTCGAGAGTGAGCTGACGGGCTACACCGGCGGGAAGCGAAGCATAGGTAGCGGCGTTGGCCTCGGAAAGATTGGAGAGGACAAACTGACGCTGTTCTTCTTCGGTGGTGAGAGCGGCAAATTCCTCAGCCTTGTTGGCAAGGAGGTCGTTGAGCTCAGCGATAAGAGCCTTAACGGCGGGGATGAACTCGATGAGACCTTCGGGAATCAGGACGCTGCCGAAGTTGTTGCCGTTTTCGGCACGTTTTGCCACGATGTCAGCGATATAGTTGACCACATCCTGAAGTGTCGAGTTGTTGGCTTCGACCTCCTCGGAGATGATGCAGATGTTGGGCTGGCACTGGAGGGCGCATTCAAGGGCGATGTGAGATGCCGAGCGGCCCATGAGCTTGATGAAGTGCCAGTATTTCTTAGACGAGTTGCAGTCGCGCTGGATGTTGCCGATAACCTCGGAATAAACCTTGGTAGCGGTGTCGAAGCCAAACGAGGTCTCGATAACGTCGTTCTTCAGGTCGCCGTCGATGGTCTTGGGACAGCCGATAACCTGAACGCCTGCGTTGATTGACTTGTAGTATTCGGCAAGGACAGCGGCGTTGGTGTTGGAGTCGTCACCGCCGATGATTACGAGAGCCGAGATGTTGAGCTCGCGGAGGATTTCAAGACCCTTGTCAAACTGCTCCTTGGTTTCGAGCTTGGTGCGGCCCGAGCCGATGATGTCGAAACCGCCGGTGTTGCGGTATTCGTCGATAATTTCGGAAGTGATTTCCATGTAGCGGTGTTCAACGAGTCCGCCGGGGCCCATGAGGAAACCGTAGAGACGGCTGTTGCGGTTCACTTTCTTGATACCGTCAAAGAGACCGGAGATAACGTTGTGTCCGCCGGGAGCCTGACCGCCCGAGAGAATTACGCCCACGTTTACAGCTTTGGGAGCACCGGGATTCGGGTTTTTCTCAAAGTGAAGTTCAGGGAGACCGTAAGTGTTGGGGAAAAGTTTTTGAATTTCTTCCTGATCGGCCACAGACTGAGTGGGGTGACCTTCAACTGCCTTTACTGCACCGGTTAAAACAATCGGGAGTTTGGGGCGATAAGCCGCGCGGGCTTTCTGCAAGGCGCTTTTTTTCATTAGACTTCTATAAATAGTTATAAATTAAAATATTATCGTTGAGTTATTAGACTGATTGACAGTGCTGTGATAAATTTTTGCAAATGTCGGCATTTTTTCTGAAAAATACAACCTTGACAGTCAGATTTTTTTGCCGAAAAATGTAATAAAATTGTCGGTGCCACGTCTTTAATGAAAATACCATTCCATTCCATGTGGTGGATTACCGACCG
>CAMWRO010000317.1 GCA_947176615.1 uncultured Porphyromonadaceae bacterium | reverse complement strand
CCAAGAACACTTGGGAAAAAGGTCTTACCTATGCTTACCGCGACCGCAAGGACAAAAAGCGCAACTTCCGCGCTCTTTGGATTCAGCGTATCAACGCAGCCGCACGTCAGGAGGATCTTTCTTACTCCAAGCTCATGGGCCTCATCCACAAAGCCGGTATCGAGATCAACCGCAAGGTTCTCGCCGACCTCGCTCTGAATAACCCCGCTGCCTTCAAGGCCGTAGTTGAAAAGGTAAAGAACGCCTAAGCGTCACCTCCTTCAGAGAAAAAACTGAATTGAACCAAACTGCCCTGCAAGACCTCCCCCGAGGCTCATGCAGGGCAGTTTTCTTTACCCCTTCCTCCGACAAATCACGGGACACAGCATTAAACGCGCTAATTATCATCATTTTAACAGCTAAAACCATTCTGGCCACAATTTGTCAAAATGATTTCGTATATTTGCATATTCATTGATTTTTATCCTCACTAAAACCTCTCTATACTGTCATGTCACGTTTCCGCTCATCATTACTGCTGTCGTTACCGTTGATACCGGCAATTCTGATGGTACCGATACCGGTACTTGCATCGGGAACGCAGCCACAGTTAGGTGGTAAATCCGAGGCCGGATTGTGCAGAGCGATAGGCGCCGCATACCGTCCCACGCAACTTGTCGCCGACCCTGTTACAGTGTTTCCTATAACCGACGGCAACGCGGACCGCAACGCCCTGCGAGACCGGTTCAACAACCGATGGGCGAGCATTGACGACGAAACCCTCGCGGCAGTCAACATCCTCCCTGCATCATGGTGGGAACGCAACAATGACATCGCCATCGACCTCTACAACACCATCCCGGGTCCTCAAGAGGTAAACAGCGTGAAAAAGAACTATCCTCCGGGGATTGTGAACGACCCGGAATGGGACAACGGCGTGTGGCAGGTGGGCACAACCCCGGTCTCGGGAATCGACGCCGCCTTTTATGCGCCTCCTGAAAAGTTCAAAGGCGACTTTGCCCGTGCCGTGATGTATGCCGCGACACTCTACAACACAGGATGGCTCGCCTCTATCGCCTTCACGATACTTGACGGCACGGATTATCCAGCCTTGACCCCCTACGCCTCCCGCATCCTCCTCGACTGGCACCGCAGCGACCCTGTCGATGACATCGAGACCGAGCGCAACAACGCCGTCGAAGCACTGCAAGGCAACCGCAACCCATTTGTCGATTTTCCCGACCTTGCCGAGTTTCTGTGGGGAAACCGCAAGGGGGAACCCTACACCGTCGAGGGGGAGAAAACACCGCTCCACTCCACCTACCGTATCTCTGCTGACGATAAAATCCACCTTGTTTCACCCGAAATCCCCGACGATGCCGTCTGGACACTCAACGGCGCCCCGGTGTCATCACTGACCCTGTCGGCAACCGCACTCGGCACAGGCTCACACCATCTCCGTTTCCACTCATCCTCAACCGGCACGTCAGGATGCCTGATGATAAAAATAGTTCCATGAAAATCCATGCCCTCATCATAACCGCAACCCTCGCCATATCAGTGTCGTGCGGCCATAAAGAGCTGCCTCGACGCGGCTCATCTACTGTGCAGCCCGAAACGCCGGGAGACAGTCTCCCCGAACCGGAACGACCCGGACTCACCCCCGCCGATATCGCGGCTGAACTCAATGACCCTACACCTCGTTTCATATACGGTGGCATCGCGCTAAGATATGACAACGGCGGAATCCTTTTCACGCACCACCCCGACGGCTCCACCGTCATCACTGACCTTGACGGCATAGACCGGATCACGCTGTCGCCCGGAACCATGCGCGAAGACTCCACATTCTTGTCGCCGAGACTCTCAATGACTCACGGTGAAATGACGATAGTCTCTCTCTTACTGTTAAAACGCGATGACAAGGCGGCATGGTACCGCGCCATGTTCCCCGACTCGACATCTGCTATAATAGTACTCCCGACTGATATATGACCTCTTTTCTATCAAGACTCAACCATCTCACCCCTCTCACCCCCGCCTCGGGCCAAGAAAAAGAGCCTGATTTCCATTTCATGCTGTCAGTGCGCGACGGAAACGCGATGCTTGCGACCGTCGACAAGGACATGAAAGCCGTCACACCCGACTATCGCAACTATCCGGGCGATACCGGCGCGTTGCTACGCTCCATCAACCGCCTTTCGGATAATGGCTGGTCATCGGTATCGTGGGACGATAACGACACAGGAATCAGCCTTGCCGACAACCCTCACCTCATGTACCAGCTTATCCGCTGCCACAACATCGTCAGTGACAAAGGAAATGCAATCAACGTCTCTTCCGCAACGGCCTCACTAAACGTGATATTGCGGGAACTCGACGAAGGGAAAACCCTTAGTCCCGCAATCGAA
Organism: uncultured Porphyromonadaceae bacterium; assembly: GCA_947176615.1. Taxonomy (GTDB): domain Bacteria; phylum Bacteroidota; class Bacteroidia; order Bacteroidales; family Muribaculaceae; genus Duncaniella. The sequence goes on along the minus strand of CAMWRO010000317.1, from coordinate 671 downwards.
GCCCATTGCGACAATTTGGAACTTAAATCAATCAGATTCCTGACCGACAGTTTTATCCTTGCCGGGCGCACCATCTATCCAGCCGGTCCCGTAGGCGACAACTTTGCCAATCTCTCCTTCTTCCTCTCCCCTTTCGAGGCTGCGACGCTCGACATGTTCATGTCGGTGTTCTATTCCTGTTTCGACAACATCAACGTCATTTATCGCGACTACGAAACCTGTTTCTCACGAGAAACCGTAATGGCTGTCCCGACCATAGTGTTTGAAAAAGTATACCCCGACAAAGCCGTGCAGTTTCACGTCTTGCAGACGGTCGACGGGATAAACGACGAGTTTGCCCGGCGTTTCAACCTCACCCGCATCGCAGACGTCGGTATCGACAAGGCCATTGTTGTCAGGGACATCAGTTACTCGTCGCTTGACGAAAAACTTGACCTACTCGACAAGAAACTGCGCGCCTACGCCCCGTCGCGCCAAGCCGCCAAGGAAATATACCGTGACGGAAATTCATTCATAATCCCCGCCGAGACAGCCGGGCCGTTTCTGATTCAGGGACTCCCCGCGCTGCTGGCCTCATTCAACATCCAAGGTCTTGACAAACTGAAAGAATACAAAGTTCTCCCTGTCAAGCCGCGACTGAAAGCCAGCCTGTCATCAGGAATCGATTTCCT
>CAMWRO010000316.1 GCA_947176615.1 uncultured Porphyromonadaceae bacterium | reverse complement strand
GCACGGTTCTGACCACATCCTCACCACGGTAGCCTTTGTCGGCGCGGATTTCCTTAAATGACGGATGAATGCTGTTGAATATGCCTTTGGCATTCCAGTATCTCCATTTGTTAATACGGATTTCCAATGCGGATAACATTCGGGCAACAGTCTCCATTGGCAACCACTGCGCAAAAGGTAGAATATGGCCTCGAGAATACGAATTGGGTCGTGTTTCCTTTTGCATTTCATCAAAACAGGGAAAGATCTCACCAGAATTCTCCGTTCCCTCTCGTGAATCTTCGGGATGTGAATGAAAGAATTATTATATTTTTTTCTCAAACAGCTGTATAATGTGTAAATATATCAAAATCAAAGCCATGAATCATAAACGATATTTTAACATACACATTGTATGCCTATAAGATGAAATTACCTCCGTCTCGCATCCTTGGGCGTATTTTGCCCCTTGCTTTCAGTCGCATACCTCGGTATGCTCCTTGCAGCAAGTGACAAAATCCACTCCAAGGCTGCGACCCCTACGGCCCCGAAATTTTAAGGAACGCGCTCTAAATGGGTGTGGCGGTTGCACATCTTTGTTAATGTGTTTTAAATTGTGATAGATTGTATGCTAATGCATTCATGCTGTAAACAGAAATAAACGAAAAATTTATTAATAGTTGAGGTTTGGTGTTACTTTTTTTGTAGATTTGCAAATATTTTCAGAAGTGACTCTGAAGAATTAACATTAAGTTTTTTGTGCAATTAGTTTAGGCGAATTATGGAAGAATCTGCAAAGAAAAGAGGCGGTCGTCGCCCGGGTGCAGGCCGCAAAAAATCGACAGTAAAACGATACGGCTTCAATGCGCCGGCGACAGTGCATGCGGTTCTCGAACAGGTTGACAGCATTACCGATTTTATCTGTGAGGCTGTTATCAAGCACGGACAGGATAAGGGACTGTGCTGACATAACTAACCAGGAATATGATGCATGCATAAACTAAAGAAAGCTGTCTGTAACGACAGCTTTTCTTTTTGCGCTATATGATGGGGTCAAGTCCTTATATCGTGGAGGTGGTAAGATTGTCGGGTATAGAGCCTGCTCCCATTGCCGGAGCAACAAGCTCTTTAAGCGCACAGATGTATCGGTTGAACGCTTCCCTCCCTTTTTCGGTCATGCGGCAAACGGTGCGCGGTCGCTTGTTTTTGAATGTCTTCTCTACCTCGATATAGCCGGCATCTGACAATTTTGTTATCTGCACGCTTAGATTGCCCATGGTGGAGCCTGTCTTCTCTTTGAGAAACATAAAGTCGGCATCTTCCACACTCATGAGTATGGAGAGCACGGCAAGCCGGAGCTGAGAATGTATTATCGGGTCAAGTTCGGTCATATCTTAAATCTTCTTTCATCTTATAGCCGGGTATGATCATCATCGCTATTATAGCGATGAGAAACAATATTATCTGCAATGGTCCTGTCACAATCCAGAGCGATGCGTCGACAATAAATCCTATAATCGAGGAATATTGAAGCAACGGATACTTTATCGATGCGCCTGTGACATAACATCCGATTGAAAGGATGAGCAGAATGAAAAACAATACGTTATAGGAAATTAGAAATGAGCCAACGGAAAAACATATCAAGAGTACGAGAAACATTTTCCAGATGCTTGCCAGAGGCGAAGTCAATGTAGCCTTTACCTCGCTTTTGTGTTGCCGCTTCCTTATTTTCATCCCTGTCACGCCTATTACCGGAAGCATAAACCATAGCAGGTAGAAGCCGGGGTTATGGAGCAATGTGACCAGAAGATATACCGATAGTCCGATTGCTACCGTCGCCCATCCCCAAATGAGGAATGGCGCGTAGGAGTCTTGCAGTACGCTTCTGCGTGTCTGCGACATCATGTCGGCTATTATGTCAAGGCTGTCTTCCGGTCTCATATTGCAAAGTTAGCATTTTTATGTTGAGATTAAAGATTAGTCAGGGTTCTAATATTGGTTAAGCTTCAAATATATTTGTTGTGAAGATGGCGTTATCTCGATTTCCTCCCTGAGACACGGTTCAGTGGGGCGGCCATAGGTGTCAAAATCGAGATTGCGGTTTTCATTAAGGTCTTGAAACGCTTGAAACAAGAGCCTGTGTCCGGCATATTGGCTCAGGTCGAAATCTATGGATGCCGTGTCGCTCTCTATTTCGATTGCTTTGGATGTGATGGTTGTGCCGCCGTCAGATACAGAGATGTAGACAGTTCCCTCGGCATAAGGAATCTCGTTGATTACTACTGCGGGTTGTGATGCGGCAACACAGGTTGCTGCTACGGCTGCACTGAGGGTGATTGATAATTGTTTCATTGTTGTTACTTTTTAGCGTTGGTTATCGATTCATATTTATAGTCATTGTCAAGCTTCTTTTGTGTTGCCACGCGTTTTTTACCGTGGCGGAGATTGATTGTTATGCCTCCCCATATCAGGGTGTTTGAGCCGGTAGCCTGATAGATGCGGTCGTAACCTGCGATTTTTGACATGTTGCGCGACCTTAGTGCTACATTGCCCAGCGGATTGACCACCCCGCCACTCAACGTAATGGACTTATAGGTGTAGCCTATGCCTAAGTTAGTGAGGTTTTGGTTGGCGCTCGTGATTGTCTCTCCCCATAGCCGATTATAGCTATTGTTGTATTTAGCCATAACCCACCATGATTTTAGCAGTAACATCAGTTGTAGATTCACATAGGGTTGTGTGTAGGAATGGCGATAATTAATCCCTTTGCTGTCAAAGCGGTGCCAGCCCCCTTCTGCTGTCAGTGTAAGATGACCGGAGAAAAGCGGCAGCCTCAACATTGCGTGCGTGTCGAAGTGATTGTTGTAACCGGCGTTGTAAGGCGATTGTACAATCATGTCGTCACAATATCTCTTTGCTGTCATAATCGGATTGTCGGCATAGCTGTTGCTTACGGTTATCTTTGCTGTTACATTATGTAATTTAAAGTTGAACTCTCCTTTTGCAGTGTAGGTGAGGTAGGGGCTCAGCCGTTCACTGCCCTGGCTCCACTGATATCGGTCGACTCGCTGGAGGGTAGGGCTTACATCGTTTACTCCGGGTGTTACCGAGCTGCTTTCAAA
>CAMWRO010000315.1 GCA_947176615.1 uncultured Porphyromonadaceae bacterium | reverse complement strand
AACAAACCCAAACCCCCCCACACCCCCCTCACACCACAATAACAACCCCCCGCGGCGGGGGGCCGTCCCCACCGCACCCCCCCCCCCCCCCCCCCCCGCCGGTAATAGCCGATTATATCAAATCACGCCGCGCGTGGAGAGAAGAATCGACATGTGGTCGCGGAGCTTGCGGGCCTCGGCGGCAGCAACCTCGGCAAAGTCTTCGCCATGAGAGGCGTAGATGATGCCGCGCGATGAGTTGACGAGCAGTCCGCACTCGGTGGTCATGCCCCACTTGGCCACTTCCTCAAGACTTCCGCCCTGTGCTCCGACGCCGGGGACAAGCAGGAAGCTGCGGGGTGCGACACGACGCACGTCGGCAAACATCTCGCCCTGTGTGGCTCCGACGACAAACATGAGATTGTCCTCGTTGCCCCAACGCTGTGCCTTTTCAAGCACCATCTCGAAAAGACGTTCTCCGTCGGGCTGTGCCATGAACTGGAAATCGCGAGAGCCGGGATTGGAAGTCAGAGCCAAGAGGATTACCCACTTTCCTTCGTAGGCAAGGAACGGCTTTACGCTGTCTTCTCCCATGTAGGGGGCCACGGTGAGAGCATCGACCTGAAGGCTTTCAAAGAACGCACGGGCATAGAGCGACGAAGTGTTTCCGATGTCGCCGCGCTTGGCATCGGCGATGACAAACTGATCGGGATAATTTTCACGCAGATATCTGACAGTCTTGTCAAGCGCGTTCCATCCGGCCACACCGAGACTCTCGTAGAATGCCACATTGGGTTTGTAGGCGACACAATAGTCGGCGGTAGCGTCGATTATAGCCTTGTTGAACTCGAAAATCGGGTCTTCGCACGACAGAAGATGTTCGGGAATTTTCTTAATGTCGGTGTCGAGTCCCACACAGAGGAACGACCCTTTTTTCTTGATTTGTTCAATTAACTCTTTACGATTCATATTATATACTGTAAGTTATTATTTGTCAAATACATATCCGTGGGCCGAGATGTCGGCTGACCCGTTGGGACGGAACTGCATCTGAAGGTCGGTCAGATGCATGATTTTATCCTTTCCCGTCCTCGCATTGCGGATTGTCACCTTCACAGGAATCTTACGACTCCCGTCGCCGCACAGCTTTTTAAGTTCCGCAGGATTAATCACCCATATAAAGCGGTCACCGTCAACAGTAAAAGTTCCGTCGGGAGCGGGCGTGACCCTTGACTCGTTAAAATCGATTGTCCTCACCCATACCATGTCGGCCGGGATGCGTACAAACCGTGTTGCCGAGTTCATTATAAATGAAATTTCCCGGTCGCTGTCGTAATGTTCAAGAATTTCGTCAGGCACCGGCAGAATGTCAGGTACCGGCATGATGTCAGGTTCAGAATCGTCCAAATGCTGTTCCAACTCGTGGAACTGCATACTCCTCAATTGCTGTTGCACCTGACTTTCAAAGAATTCACGCAGGGGACGCGTCAACACATTTACCGTCACGCCGAATCCGACCAATGCACCCGCAAGCATACACGCCACAAGAAGGACAATCAGCTTGGGTTTTGTCATTTTTATGACGTTGTCGGCCTGTTGTCCGGATGACGGATTATGATAAGGAGGAGGGGTTGCCATGATTATAATTCGCTTTCTTTTAGTTTCTCGGCATTCTCGGCGATAGTCAGCTGGTCGATGACATCCTGAATATCGCCGTCCATGAATGACTGGAGATTGTATATGGTATAATTGATGCGGTGGTCGGTGATGCGCCCCTGCGGGTAATTGTAGGTGCGAATCTTGGCCGAGCGGTCACCGGTCGATACCATCGTCTTGCGCCGCGAGGCTATATCGTCGATATATTTCTGATGTTCCTTGTCATATATAAATGTACGCAGGCGCGAGAGGGCGCGCTCCTTGTTCTTGGGCTGGTCACGGGTCTCGGTACACTCGATGAGGATTTCCTCGGTCTCGCCCGTGTTGGGGTTCTTCCACATATAGCGAAGACGCACACCCGACTCGACCTTGTTGACGTTCTGTCCCCCGGCGCCTCCCGAGCGGAAAGTGTCCCATTTTATCTCGCCCTCGTTGATTTCGACATCGAAAGCCTCGGCCTCGGGGAGCACGGCGACAGTCGCGGCCGACGTGTGTACTCGGCCCTGTGTCTCGGTTGCCGGGACACGCTGGACGCGGTGAACACCGCTTTCATACTTCAAGGTTCCATAGACATTCTCGCCTGTCACGGCCACGACGATTTCCTTGAACCCGCCTGCGGCCCCTTCGCTGAAACTGGTGACGGCAAGGCTCCATCCCCGTTGCTCGCAATATTTGGAATACATTTTAAACAGGTCTCCGGCAAAAATAGCGGCCTCATCGCCACCCGTGCCGCCGCGTATTTCGAGAATGGCGTTCTTTCCGTCCTCGGGGTCGGCAGGTATAAGCAACAGCTTGATTTCCTCTTCCAATGCGGGTAGTGCCGAGGTGGCCTCGTCGAGTTCCTCCTTGGCCATCTGTCGCATTTCGGGGTCATTCTCGTTTTCGAGGACATCGCGCGCCTCGTCGATATTGCCCAAAAGGGTGCGGTAACGGCGTGTCACCGCTGTCAGTTTTTCCAAATCTTTATATTCCTTGGTCAGGCGCACATATCGTTTCATGTCGGCTATCACTGAGGGGTCGGTTATCAGGGTTGACACTTCCTCAAAGCGTGATTCAATGCCGTCGAGGCGCGAAAGTAGGGTATTATCTGCCATTGCTGTCAAGTGGTTGTTTTCGTGGGTACAAAATTACTCAATTTCCATGAGACTGGCAAATTTCGGTTTCTCGACAAAATACATTATCTTTGCGATAAAATGCCTATACGATAACTATGATTACATTCCTTCTCTGTCTGGCGTGCCTGATAACCGCCTATTTTACCTACGGGAAATATCTTGAACGTGTTGCCGGAGTCGATTCATCCCGGGTCACTCCGAGCGGGCGCATGGCCGACGGTGTCGACTATATCCCTATGCCACGGTGGAAAGTGTTTCTCATCCAGCTGCTCAATATCGCAGGCACAGGGCCGATTTTCGGCGCGATTCTCGGTGCTTGTTTCGGGCCGGTCGGCTTCCTTTGGATTACCGTGCGCGGGATA
>CAMWRO010000314.1 GCA_947176615.1 uncultured Porphyromonadaceae bacterium | reverse complement strand
GGCCGGAATAGTGGCTGCCAATATGCGGAGAAGATACAATCCCATGAACACCGGCGCGGCATGATTGGGGAAGAAGGTGCCGATAAGAAGTATGTAGATAGGCAGACGCGCCGAGCATGAGATAAACGGATTGATGAGGATGGTGATTATGCGGCTGCTGCGGCTCTCGATCGACCGGGACGCTATGATTGCCGGAACGGTGCAGCCAAATCCCATGACCAGCGGGATAAACGACTTTCCGTGCAGGCCGATGCGGTGCATCAGCTTGTCCATGATGAACGCGGCCCTCGCCATGTAACCCGAATCCTCCATGAAAGAGATGCAGAGGTAGAGGATAAGGATATTGGGCAGGAACACGATAACCCCACCGACACCTCCGATGATACCGTCGGCAACGAGGTCTTTCACCATGCCGTCGGGCAATATCTTTCTCACCGCGTCGCCGAGCCATTCCACCCCGCTTTCAATCCACCCCATCGGGTAGGACCCGATTTCAAATGTCGCCCAAAAGATGAAGAACATTATAAGGATGAATATCGGGAATCCGAAAAGTTTGTTGGTGACAATCGAGTCGATGATGCGTGTTGACTGGATTTCCTGTTTTTCGGAATTTTTCATCGTCTCGGCAAGCGCTCCCGCGATAAAGCCATACTTTTCGTTGGCAATCTCGGCAGTGATGTCTTCGCCCGGGTGGTTGTCGGTTATTTTTTTCAACGCTGAATCGCGAAGTTCGAGGGTCTTGGCTCCGTCGGGAGATGAATCTTTCACAAGGCCCTCGACCTCCTTGTCCCCCTCAAGCAGTTTTATGGCGAGGTATCGCGGAGAGAAGTGGCGGCCGATATAGGCATCTTTTTTCAGCGCGTCCTTGATGAGGCTGACACCCTGCTCGATATAGGGGCCGAGGTTGACATGGACATGGCGCACGCTCTTGTCGGTGCCCTCATAGACATCGATGACCGTGTCAAACAACCGGTCGATGCCCTCCCCGGTGCGGGCGGTGGTGGGAACAATCGGGACGCCAATCATTTCACCGAGGGTTTTATAGTCGAGGTCGTGACCGTTTCTGACAAGTTCGTCATACATGTTGAGCGCAATCACCATCGAGCGGTCCATGTCGATGAGCTCGGTGGTAAGATACAGGTTTCGCTCAAGGTTGGAACCGTCCACGACGTTGACGATGACATCGGGAGTCTCGTCCTTCAGATAGCGGCGCACATAAAGTTCTTCGGGAGAATAAGAGGCGAGGGAATAGGTTCCGGGCAGGTCCACGATATTGAACTTGTAACCCTTGTGAAAGAAGACCCCCTTCTTGGCATCGACGGTGACGCCGCTGTAGTTCCCGACATGTTCACGCGACCCCGACGCGATGTTGAACAGCGATGTCTTGCCGCAGTTGGGATTGCCGATGAGAGCGACGTTGATTGTCTTGTGCAGGTCGTGACGCGACAGCGGTTCCTGAATGTCGGAATCGCTGATTGTGTTGGTGTGGGAATTGTCAAGAATGCCATGTCGTTTTTCGTTGTCGGGAATGACCTCGACAAGGTCGGCCTCAGACCGTCGCAACGACACTTCGTAACCCATAAGGGAATATTTGATTGGGTCTTGGAGCGGCGCGTGCAGCAATACTTTTACTTCACGCCCCTTGACAAAACCCATCTCAATCATGCGTTTGCGAAACGCTCCGTGGCCAAGAATCTTGACAACTGTGCACGTCGCGCCTGTCTGTAAGTCAGATAACCTCATACTCTCAATTCTTTTGAGGTACAAAGGTCGTAATTATTATCGGAATTACAAACGTATGTTATTTAAAATCATTCTGAATAATAACACATTTTAACACAGCTTGTCACTCGGTCATTGTTTTTGCTTTGGCGCGGGCGGTGATGACTGCGACGGCGGTTATGGCCGCAGTGGCGACACCGCCGAGCAGATAGGCGGTCAGACGGTTTTCCATCCCGAGAAACTGGGGCGACTCAAAGACAAACGAGGTCACGACATAGGTCATCACGACGGCCGGGACGAGGGCAATCCACACATTTTTCCTGCGGACGGCGAGCCACACATAGATTGACCACAGGACGATTACGGCAAGAGTCTGGTTGGCCCACGCAAAATAACGCCACACGATGCCGAAGTTGACGAGGGTTATGCCGTAGCCGATTACAAACAAGGGTATGCAGACCGCAAATCGTTTCAATAGCGGCTTTTGGTCGATGCCGGTCATGTCGGCAATAATCAGCCGGGCCGACCGGAAAGCGGTGTCGCCCGAGGTGATGGGGGCGGCCACTACTCCGAGCAACGCAAGGATTGCGCCGATGTGGCCGAGTGTTCCGCGCGAAATCTCGTTGACCGCCCATGCGGCATTGTTGTCATTTGCCGCAAGCGCCCCGTTGAGATTTTCAACCCCGCCGAAAAACGCCATAGCGACAGCGGCCCAGATGAGGGCGATGATGCTCTCGGAAATCATTGAACCGTAAAACACGCTCCGGCACTCCTTCTCGTTGCCCACGCAGCGCGCCATCAGCGGCGACTGGGTGGCGTGGAACCCTGATATCGCCCCGCAGGCGATTGTGATAAACAACGTCGGGATAATGGGCAAGGCATGAGGGTCGGGCTGGTAGTTGCGGAATGACGTAAGCTCGGGAATATCCATTCCTCCGATAAGCAGCGCGCCGAGCAGTCCCACAGCCATTGAAATCAGCGCCACCCCGAAAACCGGGTAAAAACGGCCTATTATCTTGTCGATGGGGAGCATCGTGGCAATAAGGTAGTAAGCGAGGATTATCCACACCCACCCGTTGAGCGACACCGCCGGAACCATGCTGTCGAGAAGCTGCGCGGGACTGAGGATGAACACCGCCCCGACGAGGACGAGCAGAAGAACCGAGAAATATCGCATCGTCGTTCTAATGCCCCCTCCGAGATAATGGCCGACGACCTCCGGAAGGCGCTTGCCGTCGGGGCGCACGAGCATAATGCCCGACAGGAAGTCGTGCATCGCCCCGAAAAATATCCCGCGCACGGTAATCCAAAGGAAGCCGACCGGCCCGAAACAAGCACCGAGCATCGCGCCGAAATTCGGACCTGTGCCTGCGATATTGAGCAGCGGGATGAGAAA
>CAMWRO010000313.1 GCA_947176615.1 uncultured Porphyromonadaceae bacterium | reverse complement strand
TCATTTGAAACCGTGGCGAAACGCATGAACCTCGTTACCGACTAAGCCGATTTCATGTAGATACAGAACGCCGGACTGATAGCCAACGGACAGGCGCCACGTTTCTCACAGGGCAAAATTGACGAGTGGCGCAACGACGCGGGTAAAAACCCCACGATATACCCCAATACCGACTGGCAGGACCACATCTACCGCAACCCGTCGGTAGTTCAGAATCATAATCTTTCAGTGACAGGAGGCGGCCGGCGTGTGCGCTACAACATCTCGCTCGGATATGTCAACAACCCGGGAATCATATACTATACCGATTATGAGCGTTACCAGCTGCGCACCAACCTTGATGTCAATGTGAAACCTTGGCTCAGCATCGGGACAAATATCTTTGGCTACATCGACTACAACAACCCGTCGTCAGAAAACGCCACCGCAGGCGGCGACGTCATTTTCGGGTCGGGAGCATTCAACACTGTGCCCGGCATGACCCTCTATGACCCTGCGACAGGACTTTACGGCGGCATTCAGAATCCCGAAGATGAAAATGTAAGCAATTTCAACCCTTATCGCCGCCAATGGTTTTACAAAACCGACTTCCCTACCCGCACCCGCCGGCTTGTGACAAAAATCCACGCGGCCGTAAAACCTATAAAGGGACTGACGCTGCGCGGATCTTTTTCCTATAACTACTGGGACCGCCGCGTTGAACAGCATCTGACCGACCGCGACCTATACCGCTTTACCGCCGACGGCCCTGTGTTGATTCGCGAAGGGGTTGTCAGGACCTACATCCGCCGTTACAACTATGCCAATAACTATCGCGCGTCAGAGCTGACAGCCGATTACGACTTCAAGATTTCCCGACTCGAAGCATCTCTGCTTGTCGGGATGAGTCAGGAATATGACAAAGATGAAAACGAGCGCTTTTTACGCTATGACCTCATTGACGACTCGCTGACATCAATCGATGCCGCCGCGACCAACGGGGCCATCGGAGGCAACTATACCGAGTGGGCGATGCGCTCCTATTTCGGACGTCTGAACCTAAACTGGGACGACAAGTATCTGCTTGAAGTAAACATGAGAGCCGACGGGTCGTCAAAATTCGCTCCCGGTCACCGCTGGGGATATTTCCCGTCGGTCTCGGCAGGATGGCGCATATCCGAGGAATCATTCATGAAACGGGCATCCTCGTGGCTCGACAATCTGAAAATCCGTGTGTCCTACGGCTCGCTCGGAAACAACTCGACAACAAGCTACTACATGTATCAGTCGCTTTTCGCGACTGCCAACTATATCCTCAACGGCAACATTGCCGGAGGATTCGCACAGACGATATTGTCAAATCCCCGCCTGTCATGGGAAAAGACCTACATGGCCAACGCCGGTATCGATTTCACATTCCTCAACAGCAGGCTAAGCGGCTCGATAGACATCTACGACAAAAACACCAAGGGCATACTCATCTCCCTACCCGCCCCGCTTGAACACGGCACAAGCACTGTGCCCAACCAGAATGCCGGAGAGGTCAACAACCGAGGTTTTGAACTTGACCTGCACTGGAACGACCGCATCGGGAAAGTGTCTTACAGCGTCGGGTTCAACATGGGATATGTCAATAACAAGGTGACGAAATTTCAAGGCGACGTATCATCCATCAGCGGCGTGTACAAGACACAGGAAGGGAAACCCATCAACCAGCTGTATGTCATGACAGTTGACCGCATCGTGCGCGACGAAGCCGACTTGGACTATGTCAAGTCGCTTGTCAACCGGAATCCCGACTATTTCGCCACCTACCAGCGCCCCGAACTCGGCGATTTCCTATATGCCGACACCAACGGCGACGGAAAACTTGATGCCAATGACCGTGTAGAGATAGGCCACGGCACGCAACCGCGCCTGAGCTATGGCGGGAGCATCGCGCTGAACTGGAACGGACTGGATTTCAGCATGCTGTTCCAAGGCACAGGCAACAATCCCGTCTACTACAACAATCAGGCATTCCGTTTCGTCACCGTCATGGGTCAGTCGCTCAACAAAGACATCACCGACAATGCTTGGACGCCGGAAAATCCCTACAACTCGAAATATCCGATTCTGCGCAACAACTCCAACGGAAAAAACAATATCGCGAGCGATGCCTTTGTCCATAACGCAGCCTATTTCCGCTGCAAAAACATCCGGCTCGGCTATACATTCCCGGCAAAAATCACGCGAAAGTTCTATGTGGAAAACCTGAAACTGTACACCTCCATCGACAACGCGTTTACAATTACCGATTTCCCGGGATTCGACCCCGAAATCGCCGCCAACGTCGGCTATCCCGCAATACGTCAATATTCAATAGGTCTTAACATTACATTCTGATGAAATTACGACACCTCTTTATACCTGCAGCCGCCATGCTCATGATGGGCAGTTGCGAAAGTCTCGATTATACCCCTGCCGACCAGATGTCGGGCACAACTTTCTGGCAAACGGAAAATCATGCGCGCCAAGCAGCCATCGGCCTTTATGCCGCCATGAAAGCCCCTTGGTGTTTCGGCATGGAATTTACATTTGACATGTGCAGCGACATTGCCGACGGCACCTCCCCGTGGTCTGATATTTCACGGGGCAACACTTGGGCATCCAACAGTGGCGGCGTGCAAAACCACTGGCAGTATCTCTACGAACTGGTACACCGCTCCAACACGGTCATCCGAAACGTGGCCGGGATGCCTATTTCAGAAGAAACCATTGACCGCGTGACCGGCGAGGCGAAATTTCTCAGGGCGATGGCCTATTTCCGCATGCTCAACTGCTGGGGCGCGGTACCTTATTATGACGAGACATGCGACATCAACGAGGAGTTCGCCACCCTTGACGCGCCGCGCACTCCGGCCGATGAAATCCGCCGCCATATCATTGACGACCTGACCGAGGCGATAGAGAAACTGCCTGTCAAATGGGACGATGCCGATCTCGGACGTGCCACGCGGGGAGCCGCATATGCACTGCGAGGGAAAGTCTACCTGTTTGACAAGCAATGGGACAACGCGATTGCCGACTTCGAGGAAATCGTCTATAACAGGAATGCCGACTACGGGTATTCCCTGCACCACGACTTTAACGAACTGTT
>CAMWRO010000312.1 GCA_947176615.1 uncultured Porphyromonadaceae bacterium | reverse complement strand
GCCTCGTGACGGCATGTTATCTCACCGAACACGTGCGCCCTCAGGTCAAGGCTTTGAGTCTCAACAGTCCTTTCCTCGACTGGAATCTGGGGAAAATGGAAAAGGTTGTGGGACTTGTCGCTGCTTGGGGAAAATGGTTCCCCGATACCCGCGTCAAGCAGGGCGAATCGACCGCTTATGCCGAGAGTCTGCTGAGACGGTATCACGGCGAGTGGGACTATGACACGACTCTGAAACTGATTCAGTCGCCCGATGTCGATGCCGGATGGGTGCGCGCAATCGACGAGGCTCAGAAAAGTCTGCGCGACGGAAAATGTGACATCGGGATTCCTGTCCTGTTGCTATATTCAAGCAACAGTGTCGACGGCGACGAGTGGTGCGAGAAATTCAACCACGGCGACGCGGTTCTCGATGTGAAAGACATCAAGAAATACGGCCTCGGTCTCGGGCCCGATGTGACCCCCGTGCGTGTCGAAGGGGGATTGCATGACCTTGTGCTTTCGGCACCCGGGACACGAACCCCCCTCTATCGCTATATTTTCAACTGGCTGTCAGGAATCAGGTCGCTTCAGTCGGCCTTCTCCGGCTCCTCGACAAATGTCTCGGCGGCCTGAGAGCGGGCGATGTCGACTGTGCGCGACAGGCGTTCTTTCTCAATCGCGGCTACCTTGAACCGGCGCAGTGTGAGCGCGCAGTCATACACGGTCGCGATTTCGTCGATCTGTTTCGTGGTCAGCGGCACGGTGTAGGTTGTCGCGCCGTTGAACGCGAGGGTCATCGGCTTGCCGAGGTTGTCAAGGACAAACGCGCCCAGCTCGTCACACTCGCTGCCGATGAAGGTGATGACTTCGGCCCCCATCGAGCGGTCGTTGCGCTCTCCGTCGTGGGCCACGGCGGGGGTTGTCACCGAGTGGTCGCCGCAGATGACCGATACCGACGTGCTCTTGACGCTGCGCCCTTTGAGGCAGGAGATGAGGTAGAACATTCCGTCGGGGCTCATGCGGGCCTGAAGGCCGGTTGTCGAGGTCGCCGACGCGGGGTTAACCCCCTTGGCGACATAATATCCCTCGACGGGATTGCTGACCCATGTCAGCAGGTTTTTCAGCGAGTCGCCCCGAGCCTGAAGCACGACCATCGATGAATCGGCCTGAGCGAGCAGTTTCACGTTGAGTCCCTCGATGGCCTTGCGTGACAGGTGGAGGGCCTGACGGCGCACTTCGATTTCCTGCGGATAGGCCGACTTTATCGAGTCGATGAGGTCAAGGGCCTGTTGATAGTTGCCTATGTCGTAGGCTCCTTGGGCCTGACCGAGAAGATTGGTTGCCTCCTGTTGCGACGAGCTGCCGCAAGCCGCGAGGGCGAGCAATGTGACGAATGATAGAGACTTGTTAAGTGCGTTGAACATCTTTTACACCTTTTACTGTTTTTATTTTCTTTACGAGATTGTCGAGAGAACGGGTGTCGCCGACTCCGACAACGAGGAATCCCGAGAACATGCCGTCGTGGGACTCTATCGAGATGTTGCGGAGCATTACATCCTTCTCCTTGTTGATAATCGACGAGATATTGGTCACGATACCGATGTCGTCGTGTCCCACGACCCGCAGCGTGGCTGCGAAACCTGCCCCGGTCTTGCCCGACCAGCGGGTGCGGATGACGCGGTAGGGGTACTTGGCGCGGATGTGGGCGGCGTTGGGGCAATCGTTGCGGTGAATCTTGATGACACCTTCGGCCGACACGAAGCCAAACACCTCGTCGCCGAAGATGGGGTTGCAGCATTTTGACAGGCGGTAGTTGATTCCCTTGATGTTGTCGCCGATAATCAGAATATCGTCGGTCGCCGGCTGATTTTCCTCCTGATACTGGAGCGAAAATTCCTCGGCGCTGCGCCCCTCGGGTTTCTTTTCGCTGCTCTCGGCACGCTCGATGGCGTCATATTCGGCAATCACGCTCGTGATGTCGAGCTGCTCGTTGCCTATGGCGGTATAGAACTCGGTGACGGTGCGGAATCCGAGTTTCTTGATGGTGCGCATCAGCATCGCCTCGTCGATGTCGATTTTGCGGTTTTTGAAACGGCGTTGCAGCAGCTCCTTTCCCAGTTCCGAGACGCGGTTGTTGAGCTCGTTGATGGTCTGTTTGATTTTGTTGCGGGCCTTGGTGGTGACAACGAAGTTGAGCCAGTCGAGCTTGGGAATCTGTGACGGGGAGGTTGAAATCTCGACCGTGTCGCCGCTCTGGAGCTTGTAGTTGAGCTTGCGGTTGCGCCCGTTGACCTTGCCGCCGACAC
The DNA here is from genome assembly GCA_947176615.1 of uncultured Porphyromonadaceae bacterium. Lineage (GTDB taxonomy): Bacteria > Bacteroidota > Bacteroidia > Bacteroidales > Muribaculaceae > Duncaniella. The sequence goes on along the minus strand of CAMWRO010000312.1, from coordinate 847 downwards.
ATGTGCATCCGAGCTTGGAATGGATGTTGAAGGCGAAGTCGAGCACCGACGCTCCTTGCGGGAGCTTGTAAAGGTCTCCCTTGGGGGTGAAGACAAACACCTCCTTGTCATAGAGGTCCATCTTGAAGTTCTTCATCAGCTCCATCGGCCCGTCGGCGGTCTCGAGGATGTCGCGGATATTGTTCATCCAAGAGTCAAGGTCGCCCTCGCTCTTGATACCCTTGTATTTCCAGTGGGCGGCAAGGCCTTTTTCGGCCACGAGGTCCATGCGGCGGGTGCGGATCTGCACTTCGACCCACTTGTTGCCCGGGCCGCAGACGGTGGTGTGGAGCGACTCGTAGCCGTTGCTCTTGGGAATCGAGAGCCAGTCCTTCATGCGGGCCGGATTGGGGGTGTACATGTCGGCCACGATGGAGTAGACATTCCAGCACTCGGGCTTTTCCTTCTCGACAGGGACATCGAGGATGATGCGGATTGCAAAGAGGTCATAGATGTCTTTCAGCTCGTTGTGCTGGCGGCGCAGCTTGTTCCAGATGGAATAGATTGACTTTGTTCGCCCTTTGATTTCATATTTCAGTCCGGTCTTGTCAAGTTTTTCCTTGAGCGGTGCGATGAAATCGGCGATATAGGCATCGCGGGCGACCTTTGTCTCGTTGAGCTCGCGGGCAATCTTGGTGTAAGTCTCGCGGGCGGTATATTTGAGCGACATGTCTTCCAGCTCGGTTTTGATTTTATACAGGCGCAGGCGAGGAGCTAAAGGTGCATAGAGGGAATTAGACTATAAATCTGTGTAAATGACAAACTTCTCGTCAGGATGATGGTTGATGGCCCGCATGAGCGTGAGGCG
>CAMWRO010000311.1 GCA_947176615.1 uncultured Porphyromonadaceae bacterium | reverse complement strand
CTTTACAGGTTATGACGTGGAATTCTTCTTCATCCAGAGTGAGCCGTTTGTGACCGCCCGCATCCCTTATGTCATCCTTCTCGGTGTCTTCCTCGGTTTCGTGTCGCTCTATTTCACGAGGGTCATAAACATGATGGAAAACTTCTTCGGACGTCTCGGGACGATGTGGAAAAAGATTATCGTCGGCGGTTCCATCCTCGCCATCCTCATCTTCCTTTTTCCGCCTCTCTACGGTGAAGGCTATACCGCGATAACCGAGCTGCTCAACGGCAACACGTCGTCGATTGTAAACAATTCGATATTCTACGGCGACCGCAACGATGTGTGGTTCATCCTCCTCTTTGTCGGCGCGATTATACTGACCAAGTGTTTCGCGACTTCGGCTACCAACGGGGCAGGCGGTGTCGGTGGAACCTTTGCACCGTCGCTCTATGTAGGCTGCATGGCGGGATTCTTCTTCGCGTTCCTGATCAACAACCTGTTTGGCCTCGACCTCTCCACCAAGAATTTCGCGCTGATGGGCATGGCGGGTGTAATGAGCGGCGTAATGCATGCTCCGCTGATGGGTATCTTCCTTACCGCCGAGCTGACAGGTGGTTACGACCTTTTCCTGCCGCTGCTCATCGTCTCGACAATATCCTACGGAACTATCAAATTTTTCGAGCCTTACAGCATCTACACGATGCGTCTCGCCCGTCGCGGCGAGCTGCTGACCCATCACAAGGACAAGGCTGTGCTGACACTGCTCAAAATCGGCAGCGTGATTGAAACCGACTTTGTTTCGGTGCGCCCCGAAATGAACCTTCAGGACATGGTGAAGGCGATTTCCCAATCCACCCGCAACCTGTTTCCCGTCGTCAGCAAGGATGGACGGCTTATCGGAGTCGTTCTGCTCGACGAAATCCGCAACATCATGTTCCGTCCCGACCTGTACAAGCGCATGTTTGTCAACCAGTTCATGAGCATACCCCCCGCCCGTGTCGAGGTGGGCGACAGCATGGAAAAGGTAATGAAAGCCTTTGACGACACCGGCGCATGGAACCTCCCCGTCGTCGAGGACGGCAAATATGTCGGCTTTGTCTCCAAATCCAAGATTTTCAACTCCTACCGCCGCGTCCTCCGCCACTACAGCGAAGACTAAGCATCACCCCGCCGCCATCCCCGAGACAGGAGGATACCACCTGCGACCACGCTCACAGCCGATTAAGCATTCCGGTCAAAACAAAGCGACATTATCGCACCATATCCGGCTTTTTCATGTAGTATATTTGCAGAAAAATACTACACACATGAAAGCAATCCAAAAGAAATCCATCTGTCTGGTATCTGACCGCGCCTATCGGCTCATTCTTACCAACTGTATCAACGTCATGACCGAGAAAGGGGTCTCGGCCGACATTTTCGCTGCCGTCATCATGGCTGTCAAGGAGTATCTCGAAACCGGCAAACTTGCCCATCGTCCTATTAACCGCATCCGCAATATTTTCGACCTTTTCCGTGCAGAAATCGACCTTGCCATCCGTCGCGCCGCATCGGCCCGCAAGGCAGCCACGACCCGCCGCAAAAAATCCGAGCCGGAAACTGTTGCACCCGAGAACAAGAAACAGAAACCGGCCAAGCGTTTCTATTCATCTCCTGTTTTAAACGCACTTAAAACGGGCGAGACTCCCGCACCGCCACGGCCGTCAAAAGGAATCCGTTGTCCCGGTCTGTAAAACCGGGACAACGGATTGGAATAGGATTATATTCAATTAAAATCAGTCAAACACGCCCTCAATCGACGATTCCTCGGCGTTGTGGTCGGCATCGGGTTCATCGTCGTAGAGGCCGTAGAACTCGCTTTCACACAGGTTCAGATTATCGGGGAATTTGAATGTGGCCGACTGGGAGTAGGGCAGGTTGCCGTCGGCATACACTTTTTTCATAAACAGTCCGTAGATCGGGAGCGCCATTGCCGCGCCCTGACCGTAGGCCATCGTGTTGAAGTGGATGAAGCGCTCGTCGCCGCCCACCCATGTTCCGGCTACAAGCTGCGGGGTAAAGCCCATGAACCATCCGTCGGCATTATAGTTGGTCGTACCGGTCTTGCCGCCCATCTGAGCTGTCAGTCCGTAACGTGAACGCACTCGGTAGGCTGTACCCTCGTTGACAACGTTGAGCAGCATGTCAAGGATGCGGTAATAGGCTTTTTCGCTGATAACCTCGGTGTGGCGGGGGGTAAATTCCGAAATAATGTTGCCGTTGTTGTCGGCAATCGCTGTGACAAATACCGGGTCGACGCGCATGCCGTTGTTGGCAAATGCCGAATAGGCTGTGACCATCTCTTTTACCGACACGTCGCTCGGGCCGAGACACAGCGACATTACCGACGGCAGCTGGGCCGTGATGCCGAAGTTGTGCATTGTTCTGACGAGTGAAGGCGGGGAGAGCTGGCTGATGAGACGGGCCGAAATCCAGTTGTTGGAGTGGGTGAGTGCCCACTTGAGGTCGACCATTTCGCCCACGCGCGCACTGCCCGCGTTACGGGGGGCCCACACACGCCCGCTTTCATCGGTCAGCACCGGTTGGGTGTTGGAAAGCTGGTCACAGGGGGTAAACCCTTCCTCCATAGCATAGGTGTAAAGGAACGGTTTCACAGTCGAGCCTATCTGGCGACGGCCTTGCGACACCATGTCATACTGGAAATATGAGAAATTAGGACCGCCGACATATGCCTTGATGTGGCCGTTGAGCGGGTCCATCGCCATGAAACCGCAGCGCAGGAAGTGCTTGTGGTATAGCACCGAGTCAAGCGGTGTCATGACCGTGTCGATTGCGCCCGAATAGGAGAAAATCTTCATCTCGCGCGGGGTGTTGAACGCGCGGTCAATCTCTTCGCGTGACACGCCGCTCTTGACCATCGTGCGGTAGCGGTCGGTGTTCTTCATCGCGTTGCGAATCAGGTGGTTCAGGCGTATTTCTGACAGCTCGGTGCGGTCGGCGCTGTAGGGCGCGCCCTTTACGCGGCGTTTTTCCCTGAAGAATGCGGGTTGCAGCGTCTTGCCCATGTGCTCGGCCACCGCTTCCTCGGCATATTTCTGCATGCGCGAGTCGATGGTGGTGTAGATTTTCAGACCGTCGGTGTAGATGTCATACTT
>CAMWRO010000310.1 GCA_947176615.1 uncultured Porphyromonadaceae bacterium | reverse complement strand
ATTCCCCTTAGGCTCGTGGGCGCGGAGTTGTGTATAAGAGACCGATATAATACATTAAAATATGAGCTGCCCGAGGTGACTGTCGACCCGGCTGTCATCGACCGCGCCCGCCGTCCCATCGACCGCATGCTCGCCATCTGAAAAAGATTATGAATTACAATCATCGAGATATAGAGACGCGCTGGCAGCAGTACTGGCGCGACAACAACACTTACCGTGCCGAGATTGACCCCTCGCGTCCCAAGTTTTATGTGCTTGACATGTTTCCCTATCCGTCGGGCGCGGGACTGCATGTGGGCCACCCGCTCGGCTACATCGCATCTGACATCTACTCGCGCTATAAGCGTGCCCAAGGATTCAACGTGCTGCACCCGATGGGTTATGATGCCTACGGTCTCCCTGCCGAGCAATATGCTATCCAGACCGGCCAGCACCCCGAGGTAACGACCATGCAGAACATCGCCCGCTACCGCAACCAGCTTGACAAAATCGGTTTCTGCTATGACTGGAACCGCGAAATCAAGACTTGCGACCCCGAGTTTTACAAGTGGACACAGTGGGCGTTCATGAAGATGGTTGAGAGCTACTATGACACCAAGCTCGACAAGGCGATGCCCATCGCCGACCTCGTGAAACATTTCGAGGAAAAAGGCACCGAGGGTATCCATGCAGCCTGCGGCGAAGAACTCAGCTTTACCGCCGCCGACTGGAATGCAATGACCGAGAAGCAAAAAAGCGACACGCTGATGAACTATCGCATCGCCTATCTCGGCAACACGATGGTCAACTGGTGTCCCGAGCTCGGAACTGTGCTCGCCAACGACGAGGTCTCCGAGGGCCTTTCGATACGCGGCGGCTATCCCGTGGAGCAGAAACTGATGTATCAGTGGTGTCTCCGCGTGTCGGCCTATGCCCAGCGTCTGCTCGACGGACTGGAGACAATCGACTGGACCGACTCGCTCAAAGAGACCCAGCGCAACTGGATCGGACGTTCCGAGGGCGCCGAGATGCGTTTCAAGATTGCCGACAGCGACGTGGAACTCGAAATCTTCACAACCCGTGCCGATACAATCTTCGGTGTGACATTCATGGTGATGGCACCCGAGAGCGAGTATGTCGACATGGTGACGACTCCTGACCGCCGCGAGGCTGTCAAGGAATATATCGACAGCATCAAGCACAAGACCGAGCGCGAGCGCATGATTGACAAGAGCGTCAGCGGCGTGTTCACCGGTGCCTATGCCGTCAATCCTCTGACCGGGAAAAATATCCCCGTATGGGTCAGCGACTATGTGCTTGCCGGATATGGAACAGGCGCCATTATGGCCGTTCCCGCCCACGACAGCCGCGACTATGCTTTCGCTCGTCACTTTGACCTCCCGATAATCCCCCTTATCGAGGGGTGCGATGTCAGCGAGCAGAGTTTTGATGCCAAGAGCGGTAAGATGATAAACTCAGCCGGCGCAGAACTCGACCTCAACGGCATGGAGGTGAAGGATGCTATCGCCGCAACCAAGAAATTTATCGCCGAGAAAGGTATAGGCAAGGTGAAGGTGAATTACCGCCTCCGCGATGCCATTTTCAGCCGCCAGCGTTACTGGGGCGAGCCTTTCCCCGTATATTATAAGGATGGAGTTCCCCACCTGATGGACGAGAGCGCGCTCCCGCTCCTGCTCCCCCCTGTCGACAGCTATCTCCCCACCGAGACCGGTGAGCCGCCGCTGGGCCGGGCCAAGAACTGGGTGACTCCTGAGGGGTATCCCATCGAGCTCAACACGATGCCCGGATTCGCAGGCTCGTCGGCCTACTATCTGCGCTACATGGACCCGCGCAACAACGAGGCCCTCGTGTCACGCGAGGCCAACGAGTACTGGCGCAACGTCGACCTCTACATCGGCGGCACCGAACATGCCACCGGCCACCTCATCTACTCCCGTTTCTGGAACAAATTCCTCTATGACCTCGGATATGTGGCCGAGTCAGAGCCGTTCAAGAAACTCATCAATCAGGGCATGATTCAGGGCCGGAGCAACTTTGTTTACCGCATCAAGGACTCCAATACGTTTGTCAGCCACGGTCTGAAAGGCGACTATGATGTTACCCCCATCCATGTCGATGTCAACATCGTCAGCAACGACATTCTCGACACCGATGCCTTCCGTGCTTGGCGTCCTGACTACAAGGATGCCGAGTTTATACTGGAAGACGGCAAGTATGTCTGCGGATGGGCGGTTGAAAAGATGTCTAAATCGATGTTCAACGTCGTCAACCCCGACGATATAGTGGAGCGCTACGGAGCCGACACACTCCGTCTCTACGAGATGTTCCTCGGCCCGCTTGAACAGAGCAAGCCTTGGGACACCAACGGTATCGACGGCGTGAACCGATTCATCAAGAAACTGTGGGGACTTTTCTACAAGGGTGACGACTGCCTCGTCAACGACGAGAAACCTACAGCCGAGGCATTGAAGGCTATCCACAAGCTCATCAAGAAAGTCACCGGTGACATCGAGTCATTCTCGTTCAACACCTCGGTAGCCGCTTTCATGATATGTGTCAACGAGCTGAATGCCGCCAATTGTCACTCCCGCGAGGTACTGGAACAGCTGTTAATTGTTCTCGCACCCTTCGCCCCCCATGTGGCCGAGGAATTGTGGCACAGCGCGCTCGGCCATGACACGACAATCAATGATGCACGCTGGCCCGAATGGAACGAGGAATACCTTAAAGAGAACAGTGTCAACTACGCTGTCTCGTTCAACGGCAAGGCTCGTTTCAACATTCAGGTTCCCGCCGACATGCCCCGCGATGAGGTCGAAAAGCTTGCCCTCGGTCATGAAAGCTCAGCCAAGTGGCTCGACGGCAAGACTGTCAGGAAGATTATAGTCGTTCCCGGCAAGATTGTCAACATCGTCGTAGGATAATAAACAACCTAAAATAACGTTATATTAGGTAGTTGCCATTTTAAACCGGCGACTACCTAATTATGTAAGAGGGTGTTTCATAACAAATGTTAATCCAAAGTGGTAGCATCTTTCAATTAACTCGTTATTACACAGAGGGAGCATAGCTGTGGCTATGTGACCGATGTGTAATGACGAGGTAACGAAAGAGGCTGCCATGAGGACAATCTAACTTCATTTA
>CAMWRO010000309.1 GCA_947176615.1 uncultured Porphyromonadaceae bacterium | reverse complement strand
ATGCGGCGGGGAGGTCGGGGATGTTCTGACGCGAAAGGATGAGCGCGCTCGGGGTGTCGAAGTTTTCCATTGCGATCGCCCAGCATACCGAGGTTTCGGCAGCGTCACCGGGACGGAGCACGAGCATCGAGGGCTTGCCTGCGAAGTTGCGGAGTTCTTCCATGAGACGCAATTGTGCTTCCTGTTCCACGGGTTCGTGGGTGGGGCCGTCTTCGCCGACGCGGAAAGCGTCGTGTGTCCAGATGTACTTGACGGGGAGTTCCATCAGTGCGGCGAGGCGCACGGCGGGTTTCATGTAGTCGCTGAACACGAAGAATGTTCCGCAGGCGCCGATGACACCGCCGTGAAGGGCGATACCGTTCATGATTGACGCCATTGTCAGCTCGGCTACACCTGCGTGGAGGAATGCGCCCGAGAAGTCACCGTTGGTGAACGGACGGGTTTTCTTGAGGAATGCGTCGGTCTTGTCAGAGTTGGCAAGGTCGGCCGACGACACGATCATATTGTTGACCTTTTCGGCGAGGACGCCCAGAACGTCGGCTGAAGCCTGACGGGTGGCGATGTTGGGTTTGTGGGGAATGGCCGCATAGTCGATAGCGGGGAGCTTCTTGTCGAGGAACGATTTGAGCTCGGCTGCGAGAGCGGGGTTGGCTGCTTCCCAAGCGGCCTGCTCGGCGCGGCGTTTCTTGACGATGTTTCTCAGTTCCTGACGGCGCACTTCGTAGAGGGCCTTGACGTCGTCGAAGATAACCCAAGGATTCTCGGGGTCTGCGCCGAGGTTCTTCATTGTTGCGGCATAGTCGGCGCCCGATGCGCTCAGGGGCTGTCCGTGGGTGCTGCACTGGTTCTCGAAGTTGGAGCCGTCGGCCTTGACAGCGCCGCGTCCCATCACGGTGTGGCCGATGATGAGGGTCGGACGCTCGGTCTCGCCGTTGGCGGCGATGAGGGCGTTGGCGATTTCGGCGGGGTTGGTTCCGTCGACCTCGATTACGTTCCAGTGCCATGCGCGATACTTGGCGGCGACATCTTCGGTGTCAACGGCGTCGACCATAGTCGAGAGCTGCACGCGGTTGCTGTCGTAGAACATGATGAGGTTGTGGAGGCCGAGGTAGCCTGCAAGGCGGCCTGCGCCTTGGGAGATTTCTTCCTGAATACCGCCGTCAGAGATGAAGGCGTAGGTCTTGTGGCTCAGCCATTCGCCGAAACGGGCTGCGAGGAAACGCTCGGCGATAGCGCAGCCGACGGCCATTGTGTGGCCTTGGCCGAGGGGGCCTGAGGTGTTTTCCACGCCGCGAGCCGGGTCGACTTCGGGGTGTCCCGGGGTCACGCTGCCCCACTGGCGGAACTGCTTGAGCTCGTCGAGGGTATAGTGGCCGTAAAGAGCGAGCACGCTGTAAAGCATCGGTGACATGTGGCCGGGATCAAGGAAGAAACGGTCACGTCCGAGCCACAGGGCGTCGTCGGGGTCGGTTACAAGGAACTGGGAGTAAAGAACGTTTACGAAGTCGGCACCGCCCATAGCACCGCCGGGGTGTCCCGACTTGGCCTTTTCAACCATCGACGCGGCAAGCACGCGGATGTTGTTGGCGGCATGGTTAATTGTATTGATGTCCATGTATTATGAAAATGAGGTAATAAATAAATAGTTGCACTGTCGGTGTGCGCAATTTCCGTCCGGCTCGCGGCAAGACGGAAACACACTGCAAATATAGCGAAATTTCGCTATCGGAACAAATAATTTGTTTACCTTTGCAGCAGATGTTTACATATTTATATATAATTGGTTGAATTATGAAAATCGGAGACAAAATTCCCGAGGTGCTCGGGGTTGATAAGGAAGGAAAGGTTGTCAAGGCAGAAGACTTTGCCGGGAAACCTCTGGTGATTTATTTTTATCCCAAGGACAATACGCCGGGTTGCACTGCCGAGGCGTGCTCGTTGCGCGACGGCGATGCCGAGCTGCGCGAGATGGGATACACGGTCATCGGTATCAGCAAGGATTCGGTGGCAAGCCACCTGAAGTTTGCGGCCAAGTATGAGCTGCCGTTCATTCTTCTCAGCGATGAGTCTACCGAGGTCAATCAGGCTTTCGGTGTGTGGCAGAAGAAAAAGATGGCGGGACGCGAGTACATGGGTACCGTGCGCACGACTTTCGTTACCGATGCCGACCATCGGATAACGCATATTATCAATAAGGTGAACACCAAGGATGCTGCCGGACAGCTTGTCGGCCTGCTGAAGTAATTACTCCCGCATCATTATAAAGGTGAAATTGCGGCCCGATTTTATTCCCGCCGCCCTTGCCGAGAAATAGTGCGACGGGTTGCAGCGGGTGCATGCGGCGGGCAGGGTGATATTGTGAGGCGGGATGTCTTTCCCGGCCAATTTCCACGCTACGAATGCCGGAAGGTCGACATGGGGTTTCGGACCGAAACTGCGGTTTATGAACTGCTCCGGAAAACGGGCGGCGACTTCCTCCCCGACCTCGAAGCATTCGACTCCGATACACGGCCCCATGACGGCGCGGATGTTTTCCGCCGTTGCGCCGAGCCGCGTCATGCAGTCTATGGTGCAGTCGGTTATTCCCGCCACGGCTCCGCGCCATCCGGCATGGGCGGCCGCGATTATGCCGGCCGAGGTGTCGGCGAGCACGACCGGGACGCAATCAGCCGTGTTTACCCCTATAAGCACATCGGGCAGTGTCGTGACAACGGCATCGGCATCGTCGAGGGCCGACGGGTCGGCCGGCAACCGGCCTATGACCGCGACCCGGGTGCCGTGGGTCTGTCGCGGCACTATTATGCCGGCTGTTTCTATGCCGGCCCATCGGGCGAGGCTCTTGCGGGCGGCTTCGACACGGGCCGGAGAGTCGCCGGTATAATGGCATAGCGAGAAACCCGCATAGGGGTCACTCGCGTCAGTGATGTCACCCCGGCGGGTGCTGCCCGCGAGGATTGAATCAGGAAAATCAAATGTGTCGATACACGGTGTCTGCATAATTCGGTCTGCAAATTTACAACAACTCAGCGACCGGTGCAACTTTGCCGCCGGAACAAATGTTATAACAACAAACATCTTGATTATGAAACTGTTTAAGCGCATCTGCCTGCCTGTCCTCTGCTGCATGGCTGCCGGGACCGCTTCGGCGCAGTATTATGAAATCG
>CAMWRO010000308.1 GCA_947176615.1 uncultured Porphyromonadaceae bacterium | reverse complement strand
CTTGACATCGAGGGTTTTTTCCATCGCTTCGGAAGGGCCGTTGTAGGTGACCTTGGTAAGGAGATAGCGGATGTCGCTGCTGTAGAGAGGTGCGCCGTAGTTGGTCAGCGAGGCGTCGGCATTGTCGTCATTGCCTGTGGCAAAGTTGACGGCGGTGATGGTTATGCCGGTATTGACCGGGGCCTGTGCCGACTGGTCGATGCCGGTGGGTTCGCCGGCTTGGAACAGTTGGATAGCGACCTCCTTGTTGCCTGAGCGGACACGCATGACTGCCTGACGGGGTTCGGCATCGGGGTTGGCCGAGGCCATGAGCGACAGCGAGGTTGTGCCCTTGGAGTACTGAATCCATGACGGGGTGAGCAGTACGTCGTAGGTGGGGTGGCTGCTGCGGATTTCGACTGCGCGCGAGCCGCCCTCGCGTGGGAATGTCACCTTGACTTGCGAGCTTTTGCCGTTGACGGTCAGGCGCTCGGTCGTGGCGGCGCGTCCGCGCTGGCATTTCTCGATACCGATTTTGATGAGGCTGTCGTCAGTCGCAGGGTCGTAGCCGACATCACCGCTTGCCGAGCGGAATTTTTTTTCGGCACGGTTGTAATCGTCGGCTGTCTTTGCTGTCTGAAGGATTTCATATGCCTCTTTCAGGGTGTTGTTGAATGCCATCGCACTGAATGACACCATGATAGCGGCGATAAAGGTCAGAAGGTATTTTTTCATTAGGAACTGGTATTTGAAATGTTATGTTTTGGACTATTCGGCAGCCACTTTGACTATGCCTTCATAGATTACATAGTCTTTTTGACTGATTGAGAGCTGGTAGGTTCCGAATTTTGGAGCGCGTCCGAGACCGATGGCCACGGAATTGCCGCGTCCTTTCTCAATTGTTACCGATGCTTTGCCATTGACCGAGGGGGTGCCGTTCTCGGGTGTGAGCGAGTAGGACAGGGTCACTCCCGGGATGTTTTCGGCGTTAAGGCCGTCGTAGCTGACGGTCAGCAGATTGCCGTTGACAACGGCGTCGTTTATGACCATCATGGCGGCTTTGATGCCGGTAGTCTTGGCTATTCCTTCCAGTCCGGCGACAACCTCGGGACTTGCCTTGATGCGGGCGGCAGTGAGATAGTCGGTCAGGCCGCGATGAAGGTCTTCGGCAATCTCCACCTGAGTCTTGGCGCTGCGGAGCCACGCGTCATGGGCAACCTCAATCTTGCCGTTGAGCTGCGCGGCAAGGTCGGTGGTGACGGTGTCTTTAAGGAACTTGTAGTTGGCCGCCATCAGTCTCATTGAGTCAAGCTCGTTGCGGGCTTTGAACAGGGCGGGGATGTTGGTCTGGCTGCCGTTGGCAGTGTTGTTGGTACACAGCAGCCGGAGGGTGTTGTAATGTTCCTGTACGGCGCGCTCTTCATCGCTTGTTCCGGCACCGCCGGCGAGGAAATACCATGCCGACGCGCCGATTGCGGCCACGATGCCTGCAATCATCAGGATGCGCACCCATCCGTTGCCGCCACTGTTCCGGATATTGCGGGCGGGACGTGGGGTGAGGTCGCCGCCGTTGCTGTCAGATGCGGCGACGGTCTTTGTGGCGGGAGATTCTTCGTGGGGAGCAGGTTTGGGTTTGGGGAGAGGTTTGGTCTCGTTTTCGCGCGGTTCTTCAACCTCGGGTTGCGAATCCTCCTCTTGTGTGCCGCGGAATTTCTTCCAGTCGGCCTTTTTGCCGTCGAGCATCATTTTGGAGAATGTCTCGATCTGGTCGGCGGTAGGACGGTCCCAAGTGTCCTTGGCGAGACAGTCGCGCATGATGTTGTTGAGGTTTTCCGACCATTTGGATGTGTCGACATCGGGCACCTCGGCACCGGCGTTGAGCATGCCGCCGCCTTGTCCGCAGAAAGGCAGCTCGCCTGTCAGCATCTCGTAGACCGAGACGCCGAGCGACCAGATGTCGCTTGCTTTAACCGCCATGGGGTCTTTCAGGAAGCGCTCGGGCCCCATGTAGGCGATAGCGCCCGAGGTGCTGACACGCTTGGACTGCTTGCGCAGCGTGGACCGCATTTTGCGGCTGATGCCGAAGTCGGTTATGAGGAAGTTGCCGTGATCGTCGATGAGGATGTTTTCGGGCTTTATGTCCTGATGGATAATCGGGGTCTCAAGGCCGTGGAGGAAAGCGAGTCCGCTTGCCACGTCGTGGAGAAATTTCCATGCAGTGCGCTCGTCGGTGACGTTTCCGGCAAGGGCGGTTGCAGAACCACGCGAGCAGTATTTCATGATGAGGAACGGGCGGCGTTCCCACACGCTGTAATACTGCGATGTCAGCAGATACTGGTGGTTGAGGTCGTAGGCGACTTTGTATTCATCCTCAAACTCTTTCTGACCCTTGTTGTCGAGCGAGATGTAGAGCTTGATGGCTACGTCGATGTCGAGCACGTTGTCATGTGCGAGCCACACCTCGCCGAAACTTCCGCTACCTTTGAACTCTACAAGGGTATAGCGGTCGGCGATGACGGTGCCTTTGGCTAATTCGGGATTGTTCATATATATCGTTAGTTCTGTTTTTTATTTGTTAATCGCGTCTTTGAGGGCGTCGGAGCCGGAATTGGCTTTAGATTTGTTATAACTGTCAGTTATCTGTTGAATTTCTTTACTCCATTTTACGGTTATTCCGGTGCTTTTGCCGGTCGCATTTTCAAGAATATCCTTTTCAACCTCAGTACATTTGTTTACTAAAACAGGATATCGTTGAACCTCTTTCTTTAGTCCGCGTATTTGGTTGAGGTAATTATAATTCATGTGCCAAGCAAGGGCATCGGTACTCAATGTCCCTTCTTTTTTTGCTGTTATAATGTTGTTATACAGCGGGGTGACTTTGGCCTGCCATTCCGGAACTCCTTTAATAATAGGGTCGAGATAGCCGAGCGCGGTTTGTTTCCATTGCACTTTCATCGCGGCATCTAATGCCGGGTTGCCGGTCGCAGGGGTGGGTGTGGCAGCAGTCTCGGCGTTGCCGTTTTGCGCCTGTGTCTGAGCCGGTTTTGCGGGTTGTTTGTCATCGGCGGCTGCGCCTGCAATCTGGGTTTCGGGTGCTTCGGTGAGCTGGTCAATGGGGGTGACAGGGGTGTTGTCATTTCCGCCCGAGAACACGATGACGAGTATTGCGGCGATTATGAACACGATGCCTATCGAGGCATAGATGAG
>CAMWRO010000307.1 GCA_947176615.1 uncultured Porphyromonadaceae bacterium | reverse complement strand
CCCGCATTCTCGGCGGATGCTGCGGCTCCACCCCCTCCCACATCGCCGCCCTGCGCGACCGCCTCATCTCTGACTGACACACCGCTCCCCGATGTCCATTTTTGCCACGGCAAAAAAATACTATGAAAAAATCTCGACAGATAGTTGACTTTTAAAGACAAAACCATTATCTTTGCGTTATCATCTTTAACCAACATTTTAACTCATTAAAAGCTCATGAAAAAATCTTTACTTTTCATGGCCTTCCTATTCATTTTGGGAGGCCTATGCGTCAATGCAGCGGAAACCACACTCAATTTTACCGGGTGGAAATTTAACGGAGCAGAACCTGCATGGGGAAATAGCTATTCAAGCCATACAGCAACTTTTGACGAAGCAACCGTCACTTTTTCTAAAGCCGCCAAGCAAACCGGTACGGTCACGGATTGCCCTGTAATGAAGACTGGAACTATTACTGTCGTGTTTAATGATGTTACTGTATCGCATGTTAAATTTAATTTGAAACAGTGGGGAACAAAAGCTAAAACCGCGAAATTGGCAACAAGTGTTGATGGAACCAATTTTAGTGACACAGACATTTCTTCTTCTACATTTGTTTTAGAATCAGATTTGTCGAGCGATATTAAAGCGGTTCAAGTGTCTTTTACCGAGGCAAATAATCAAGTCGGCCTTTCATCAATTGTGCTCACTAGCGACAATTCTGAGCCTACTCCACCCGCCGAGCCTGTTGCCTACGAACCTAACTTCGCCGATGTCGAGCTTTGGGAAGGCGAAACTACCGCGCTTAACCTTGGCAATAAATATCCCACCGACATTATTTTTGTATCTGAAAACGAATCAGTCGCTACTGTTTCTGACGAAGGCGTAATCACTGCTGTAGGAGCCGGTGAAACAACCGTTTCCGTGACTTGGGATGCCGATGAAAACTTCCTCGCGCCTGCTGAGCCGATTACCTTTAATGTCGTTGTAAAAGGTCTTCCCGAAGGCAGCCAGTTTGAGTCGATTACCGGAGCCAATTTCGCTGACATAAAAGGTAATATTTATGCCTCATATTCCGTCTCCACTGATTTTGCCGATTATACAGTCATAACCACAGATCTTAACCTTCCCAATATAACTTGGAACCGTGGCAATAAAAACGTCGGTAAAAATAGCGGTATCGTGCTGAAAGCAAAAGATGGTTACTATCCGATTTGGGTAACTGTTGAATCCAACTGGAACAACGATCAGGACATGAACCTCTACCTTTCCAATGACGAGTTGACTCTTGCCGGTTTGGGTGCGGCTACTACTGCCGGTGTTATTACCAAAGAGGCTTCTACCTATGTCATCAACGGTGAATATAAGTATATAGGTATCTGTCCGTCGGCAGATAAGCAAATGCAGCTTATAAAGCTCACTATTCTTTGGGGCAAGGCTGAGACTCCCGCCATCGAGTTCCCCTCATTCGGCGAGGCCGAGCACTCGTTTACAACCGAGTCGAGCGAAATCCGCATTGCCGATGCCGACCACGCATTTGACATCTTCTATCTCCACACCCCCGCTCCCGCTGTAGAGGCATATGCCGAGGGCGAAACCGCCGACAGCTTTGACAACAAAGCCGAATTTGACGAGGTAAACGGCGAGCATGTCATCCCCGTCAGCGAGTCGGGAACACTCAGCTACTATGCCGTCCACACCGCGACCGGCACACAGGGAGCTACCGAGACCGTCAAAGTCACCAAGACTGCAACCACCGCCATCGACGCTATCGGAACCGATGCTGCCGAGGGCGAGGCTGAATACTTCGACATCCGTGGCGTGAAAGTCAACATCGACAACGCCGCCCCCGGCCTCTACATCCGCCGTCAGGGCACCACCGCCACCAAAGTCATCGTGAAATAACAGAGGTTGGTTTTAAACAACCTCTAACTGTTCAGCTTTCGCAATCCAAACTTGCGAAACACCCCTTGACACCACCACCCGCGAGAGCCGCTCCCCACGACTCCCGCGGGTGCGTCGCATGTCCCCCCATGTCCCCCATGTATATCTACATGGGGATTAGCGATGGCGCACCTCTCCGAGGTGCATAGGGCGTGCCGAGAGTGTGCCCCTGCCTGCTCCCCCACGCCTCGTGCGTGGGGTTTCGCATGGCCCCGCCGCTCCGCGGCTGCCATACCCTCAAGTCTGTGACATCGCGCCCGCAGAAAACCACGCGTAAAACATCTCTACGCACCCCCTCGGGGTGCACCCTCGCTAAACCCCATGTGGTCACTTCAAGACCACATGGGGTTTAGCACACGAGACACCAATGCACCTCGGAGAGGTGCCCCTTTGCGATGGTTGAAGAATCTTTCAGATTCTATTGTGTGCGTTCTTTTCCCGTGGGTTGCGTGACGCAACCCACGGCTATTCAAGGTCGCAATCTTGTCAGATTGCCATCGCGCCACATTATTCCACCGCCCCGCCAATGTCTAAAACCCCGGCACCACCTCATCACTCTGACTTAACACCGCAGTCCATCGTCAGCGGCATCGCCGCCGATAACGCGGCATGGCCGCGTGTCAACGTTAGCCACATGCAAGCGCGCCTTTAGGTGCGCGCAGCTTGTGGTCAATAACGCATATCTGATTTTACGGCTACAGCGTAGCCGGTCATTCCCCGTCAAGATCGGCTACGCTGTAGCCGATTCCTGACAGAAACCGCTTAAAACCCAAGCTGCCCGCACCTAAAGGCGCGCTTGCATGGGCCTAACGTTAAGGCGCGGCTACACCGCGCAATCGGCGGCGATGCCGCACCTGTTAGCGACGTTGTGACCCACAGAGGGTGTGGTGACCGATTTATCCATGTATGAATTTCTTCGGAACGGTTGCGTTAAGTTAGCGACATTGCGCCGGGACGCGACCCGGGCTCAATGGTTCGACAAGCCGCGGAGCGGCGGGGCCATGCGAAACCCCATGCCTCGGCTTGGGGAGAGGAGGATATCCAAGGACTTACAACGTCGGAGACGTGGACCTGTGGTCGATACCACAGACTCGCATCTCCGATGCTTTTTCGTTTGCTTTCTTCCCTCTCCCCAAGCCGAGGCATGGGGTTTTGCATGGCCTCGCCGCTCCGCGGCTGCCATACCCTCAAGTCTGTGACATCGCGCCCGCAGAAAACCACGCGTAAAACATCTCTACGCACCCCCTCGGGGTGCACCCTCGCTAAACC
>CAMWRO010000306.1 GCA_947176615.1 uncultured Porphyromonadaceae bacterium | reverse complement strand
TATTGCAGGTGCACCGCTCGATCTCAGTGCCATTATCGGCGGCATGATGTCGTCCAAGGCTAACAACCAGCCTGCGTTTGCACTTCCCACCTCGTCAATAATCCCCGGCTCTACTTCGGTTTCGTTCCCCGTAGATCTCGTCGGTTCGGCTGATGACTGCACATTTGAGGGAACCGCTACTGCCGATTATTGCACATTTGAATATTCGGGCAACGTCACCAAGGAGACAATGATCCTTAACATCAGCAAAATCGCCCTCAAGAACACCTCGATGGCCGGAACATATACTTTCCCCGAGCTTTATGAGGATGATGGCTGGGGTGGACAGACTCCGAGTATACCCAATATTTTGCGCGTAAAGTGGAACGCAGAGAAATTGGCTCCGCTTTTCCCCGGGTTTGAATTGCAAATGGGGCCTCTCCTTGGTGTTGCAATGGGAATGCCGATAATCAAGACTCCCGAATATCCGAATGGTTTGCCGCCGGTAGTCGCTCTCTATGACATTTTGAAAGAAGTAAAATTGGGCGCCGATGGTAGTGTTACCGCTAAATATGTTGATGCCAAAGATCTTACTGGCACTCCCGTTGAATCTCCCAAGGGGCTTGTCCGCTATGTTGTAGTAGACGATCATACACTGCGTCTTTTCATTGACCCTGCTGCCATTATCAAGACTACTGTCGAGAAAGCTGCCAAGTCTTCGCGTGCTCTCGACATTAACGCCTTGATTGAGGGTCTCATGACTCAGGTCGTTCCGATGCTTGCAAATGGTGTCCCTGTGACCTATGGTCCTTGCCTTGACGGTGAAGGTGACATCAGAGATGACTTTGATGCCACAAGTTTCTATCTCGGTACCGAGACACTGCTTCCAATCCTCAAGATTGTTGCTCCTGTTTTGGCAGACGAAGGTATTGTCAACCAATTGGTAGAAACAGTAAAAGCCGATGAAAGTATGGCTCAGTACGCTGATATGATGGAGGGTATTCTTAAAGTTCTTCCCGAGGTGATTGAAACCACTTCGGAAATCGAGCTCGGTATCAACCTCACAAAGGCTGAATAAGAAAGCGAATAGCTGACAGAATTTTTGGCCCGGAAAGTCTAGATATTAGACTCTCCGGGCCAAATTTGTTTTTAACACGCCGTTATTTTGAATAGTGACTTAAAAATGCTATCTTTGTGACATGCTACTTGATTTGAACAAAGATTTTTATTACGGACTGACCCCTGTGTCGCGCATCGACTCGGGGACAGTGTCGTTTCGCGAAGTCTACAAGGGGCGTGACTCTGTCGCGGATGCCGACGTGATGATTATTGTCTATGACCGTGACATGGCCGCTCTTGACAGTGACGGAGAGATTGCCGAGTTCAAGCTGCGCAATTCGTTGCATTGCGACGTGTTTTCCAAGCCGATGCAGCGCCGGGAGATTACCCGTGGTGACCGACATCTGGAGTTCATGACGCTGCCGTGGCTTGACTGCAAGTCGCTGCGCGAGCATGTGAAATCTGAAGGTGTGTTGCGGTGGGACATTGCCATGCCGCTGTTTCACCAAGTGCTCCGCGGGGTGCATGAAATCGCCACGGTCACCGGTGGCGGCCATTATGACCTGAACCCTGACAATATATATCTGACGCGTGACGGCGAGGGTGTCCTGCATCCTGTCCTGTGCAGCCTTTTCAAGGCCGGCGCCGAGACTGATGCCGGAGTGGCCGCGCCTGTTGACGGGGAAAATGCGTTTTACCGCGCTCCCGAGAATTTCGAGGGGGCCTATTCGGGCCGTTCCGACGTGTTTTCACTCGCCATGCTGCTGCTTTACATGCTTCAGGGCGGTTATCCGTTCAAGGAACGGTTTGACTGCGCGGGGCTGACGGTGGTTGACTTCGAGGCGAAATATGTCGACATGCTTTCGACCAAGACACCGCGCATCGACATCCTCGGCTTGTTCAAGGGGGTGATTTCCCGATGTCTCTCGGTGGCACCGGCAATGCGTCCCAAGTCGGTTGCCGAGCTTGCGTCGCATGTCGGCGCTGTTATCGAGCGCGAGGGGATGAAACCCTACACGCCGATTGAATTTTCCTCAGAAGATGACAAGGAGGATGACGACCCTCCCGTGAAACCCGAGCCTGAGCCTGTCGGAAAACCTGAACGGCGCAACGACGAGGATGACAGTAGGCCTGACCCTCGCTCACCGCGCCGCCGCGATGATGACCGAAAGGCCAACGTGGAGATTGTGCGGGTCGATGGCAACGGGTTCAAGGATGTGGCCGGAATGGAGGAACTGAAGACAAAGTTCAACCGCAATTTCATCTCGATAGTGCGCAATCCCGACCTTGCCAAGAAGTTTCTCATCGCTCCTCCCAACGGCATCTTGCTGTGGGGGCCTCCCGGTAACGGGAAAACATTCATCTCGCGCAAACTGGCCGAGGAGAGCGGGTTGCTTTACACTCTCGTCAACCCGAGCGACCTCGGGAGCATCTATGTCCACGGCACGCAGGGAATGATCGGAGACCTCTTTGCCCGGTGTGAGAAGATGGCCGCCAAGGAGAAGACCGGGGTGTTGCTGTGTCTTGAAGAATTTGACACGCTTGTGCCCAACCGCGCCTCGCAGGGGTCCAACAACCGCAGCGACGAGGTGGCCGAGTTTCTGACGCGGCTCAACAACTGCGCCGAGAAGGGTGTCTATGTCATCGCCACGACTAACCGCATCGACGCAATCGACCCGGCCATCATGCGCAAAGGACGCATGGACGAGGTGTATTATGTCGGGTTGCCCGACGCGCGGGTGCGCAGCGAGCTGTTTCAGCTCGAAGTCGACAAGCGTCCCCACGACAGTATCGACTACAACCGCCTTGCCGAGATGACCGAGGGGTACACCTCGGGCGATATCAGTTTCCTTGTCAAGGAGGCTGCGAGAAAGAGTTTTGAGGCTACACTCGCGCAGCAGTCTGACGAGCCTCTCGGCATAGCGCAGTCGCTGCTTGAGGAGACAATCAAGGAGCATCCCTCGTCAGTGACCTCGACCGAGCGTCACAACTACGAGAAACTACGGGACTCATACGGCCACAACCGTCAGGCTACGGTGCCTGTCGGGTTCAGAAAAGGCTGACACTAATAACAATGCGGTCAGTTGTCATCAACGGCTCGCGATTAAGAGGTTGTTTAATAACAAATGTTAACCCAAAGTGGTAGCATCTTTCAGTTA
>CAMWRO010000305.1 GCA_947176615.1 uncultured Porphyromonadaceae bacterium | reverse complement strand
CTCCGGGATTCAGTCAAGTAATCCCGGAGACGTTTGCTTTTTTTATTTTCGTATCACTGTTTCAACAGATGCTCTATTTGAGGCAGGACCGGCACACAGCCGTCATTTACGATGACATTGACACATTGATGGTATTTTTCAGGGACAAATGAATCCTGAGCCGACATGCGCGCAAGGACCTGCTCTTCGGTCAGACCGCTACGCCGCATGACGCGTTCAATACGGATTTCAGAAGGGGCGCAAATCTCCCACACTTCATCAACCTCTCGATCAAGGCGGCTTTCATAAAGGATGGCGGTTTCAACAAATGCCACCGGCCTCCCTTGACACGCTACCCACTGTCGAAGGTCGTCTCTGACTGCCCCATGAACAATATTGTTTAATCGGGAAAGAGCGTCGGCATCGGCAAAGACAATCTCACTCAGGCGATGGCGGTCAATGCTTCCATCGTGCCCGATGGCGTCACCCGCGATTTCATCTGCGATCCTGTCACGGATGGTGCGGTTGCTGTCCATCAGTTTCTTGGCATTCCGGTCGCAGTCATAAACCGGGTATCCCATTGCTAAAAGGCAGCGGGAAACAATCGATTTTCCGCTGCCGATGCCACCGCATATTGCAATAAGTTTTTCTGACATCTCAATTATTGCGGATTCGCAACCAGTTGTTCGATAATATACTCCACGCTATCGGGACTAAATGACACATTGCGGTATAAATCGGGAATTACTGACAGGGATAACCCCAGTTTGTTACGTCCCGGCTTTATACTCCGAAAGTCAGCATAGGCTTTTAACGGATAATCGTTGTTATAGTCACTCATCGGTACGAGATAAGAAATCTCGACCTTTGAAGGGAATGTGATGATGTTTTTGTCATCAGGCACATTGATAACCTCGACAGGAATAAGCTGCTTGCGGGAGATAAGAGGCTCGACTGGTACAGTCACAATGACACGGTCAGGAATTACACGCATTCCGTTCACCGGCTTGATGCGCACTTCATATCGTGTTGTGTCCTTCAATCCGCTTTTGACAACAGGCTCGGTTACCACCCGTGTCAACGAATGAGGCACATCCCCGACGGCATAGACGTTGACCGAGTCGATATTAGCGGTCATCGGTCCTGAAATTATGTACTGGGGATGCGGATGTATATCGGCGTCGATTGACAGCGCGACACGCTTTCCGGGCAATGTCGAATAGTTCAGCTTGATTGAATCAGGCTTAAACGACATTATCTGAATGGCATTTCCAAAATAATCCCTGAGACGGGCATCAATTTTGGCCCGTGACATGTAGATTACATTTTCTTCGCTCTGTTCGTCCCACTTGAATTTCATTACCGGCATTTTGCCCCAGAAGAAGCGTAAAAGCTGGGAATCTTTACCGCGCACACTGACACTGAAGTCAGTCGGGAATTTGCCGATAACAGTAATGCTGTCAGGAACATCCTGCATTTCCACAGGGACTTCAAAGTCACGCTGGACCTCGGTGTCGAGCGAAAGCAGGAGCCAAAACACAAATGCCACGGCGACAAACAGCAGATATAGCAACACATCGCGACCGCGACGTGACTTGACAGCCCGATCCAAGGACCGGGCTATCTCGTTGGCTTTTTCTTTCAGCATCGCCATTTTGCCGATGACACAAAAGGTTCTTTTTACTTGTTATTGTTAGCTGCTTCAGAATCAGCGGCAGCTTCCTGCGCGGTAGGATAAACCGAGCCCTTGTCAACGGTAATGCGGACATTAGGGGCGATTTCAATCACAAACGAGGTCTCTTTGATTGAAGTCACTTTGCCATAGATACCGCCTGCGGTTACAACACGATCGCCGGTTTTCACACCCTCGCGGAATTTCTTGATGTCGTTCTGACGTTTCTGCTGCGGGCGAATCATGAAGAAATAAAAAATCACAATCAGGAGAACAATCATACCGATGTTCATGATTGCGCCGTTACCGGCTGCATCCTGCAATAAAATTGAATTGAGAATCATAATCTGTCTTTAAGTTAAATATACTACAAAGATAATGCTTTATAACAAATATCCGAAATTACTTGCCCAAAATCTTTCCTTCCTCTTTCAGGTAATTGATTACCGAGAAAAGAATACCGTTGATAAACGCACCGCTCTTGGGGGTGGAATAAGCATTGGCAATCTCGATATATTCGTTAAGCGTTACAGGAATGGGGATTGCAGGATAATTGATTATCTCGGCGATAGCAGCCACCATGATTACCACGTCCATGAAGGCCAGTCGCTCGCTGTCCCAGTCGCGTGTGTTGACAAACTTGTCAATCAGCTCGCGATATTCCTCGTAGTTATTAATCGAATACTGGAACAGTTGCGCGCCGAAATTACTGTCTTCTTCATCTTTATACTGGGGCAGCAATTTGATGTCGGCTCCCTCGGTCTTGCTTGTGGCAAACCGTCGGATGGTTTTGAGGATAAACGTCCCCATGATGTGGAGGTCGTCATTCCAGTAAACCGATTTCGATTCGAGAGCTTCGGCCAAATCATCGCTTGGAAGAATCACATTTTTCATCAACGACCGCCACAACTCGCAATCTTCCTCAAAAGAATGCTCCTCGGGCGTTGCCATGTACTCTTTATAAATGTCACTCTCCAGCACAAGGTCAAGCAATGATTTAATCAGGATATCGTCATCGGTCCAAGAAATAGGATTATCCTTCAGATATTCCTCCATCTGTTCATTCTCTGAGATAGCTTTCACAAACTTGTTTTCGACAAATCTCAGGTCAGGGTTCAGATCGGCATCAGTCGGGAGAAATTTATGCTTGGCAGCGTCAAGTCGCAAATCCTGCTGACGTGTAATCTCCACGGGGAGAAGGAGCAGCGAGTGATACAGCTCGTAAGCCTTGTCAAGTGAACGGCCGAGCGAGTTCCGCGCCTCATTGTAAAGCATGCGGTTGTCGCCGTAATTGGTCAGCGTGTCAATTGTCATTTTCACGCCGAGACTAAATCCCTTGATGGTAAACGCGGGATTTTCGCGTGCGGCGGCAACGACTTCGGGGTTGTTCTCGACAAGATTGGTCAGCACCGATGCCCATAATGCAACATCATCCTTTATGTCGATTTTTTTCTTGCGGATATAGCTTTTATAAGCAGGCAGCGCGGGAATAGCGTTATAGACCGACGGAATCACCTTGTCAAACGCCTCCAGTGACGAGCGACCGCGCAGAAT
>CAMWRO010000304.1 GCA_947176615.1 uncultured Porphyromonadaceae bacterium | reverse complement strand
CGTGCAGACAACAGCCTATCCCGATTCGCTGACCCCGGTGATGATTAACCATGTGGGACGCCACGGAGCGCGTTTCCCATCTTCGGCACGTTTCACCGTCTCCCTCCTGCGCTCCCTCAACCGTGCCGATTCGCTCGGCACCATCACCCCGACAGGACGCCGGCTCATATCATTGTGCAACACGGTCATCACCATGGCCAAGGGACGCTGGGGAGCGCTCGACTCCCTCGGAATGGCCGAGCAACGCGCTATCGCCTCGCGCATGTATGCCGCCTATCCCGGCGTGTTCAAGAATGCCCGCATCGAGGCTATCTCGTCCTATGCCCCGCGATGCATCATGTCAATGGACGAGTTCACTCACCAGATTTCCCGGCTCAACAACCGAGTCGAAATCTACACATCGTCGGGACGACAGAACTCACCCCTTGTCCGCTTTTTCGACCTCAACACCGACTACAAGGAGTTTATGGCCGGGGAGGCGTGGCACGCCACCTATGAGCGGTTTGTCGACACGACATGTCCCGTCACCGCAATCGACCGCGCCCTCGGCAAGAATTACCCCTACGAGCCGGGCGAGCAGCAGGACATGGCACTCAACGAGTACAAACTTGTCTCGGGTTGCGCCGCAATGGCTTTTGATGTCGACTGGGAAAAGTTTTTCACCATCGAGGAGTACAATGCCCTGTGGGCGTGCGCCAACATGCATCATTACCTGACCCACTCGGCCTCCACCCTCTCGACCGTTCCCGCCGACATGGCCTATCCGCTGTTACAGAACCTCATCGAGACAACCGACCTGTTTATCATGGACCAAGGGAGGGAACAACCCTCCGTGAGGCTGCGTTTCGGCCACGCCGAGACTCTCATGCCGCTACTGTCGCTGATGCACATTCCCGGCTGTTATTACATGACCAACTATTTTGACACCGTCGGACTGCACTGGCGCGACTTTTACATCGTGCCGATGGGAGCCAATCTGCAGATGATACTTTTCAAGTCCAAGAGCGGAAACTATTATGTGCGCGTCGACCTCAACGAGACCCCGGTGCCACTCATCCCGGGACGCACGACAATCTACACCCCGTGGGCCGCTGCCCGTGAATATCTCAACCGCTGCATTCCGTTAATTTATCAAGAATGACAATCATTTAGACTATGACCGAAAACGAGAACATTGCGATGCCCGAGACTCGGCTGTGGAACCGCAACTTCATCGCCATCGCTATCGCCAATTTTCTCCTCTTTTTCTCCCTCTACCTCCTTCTTCCCCTTCTTCCGCTCTATCTGCGCGACACGTTTAACGCTGACAAGGACACCATTGGATTCATCCTGTCAGGTTATGTCATAACCGCGCTTATAATACGCCCTTTCGGCGGATTTATCGTCGACAGCTATCCGCGCAAGACAGTGCTGCTTGTCACCTTCGCGCTCTTTTCGATATTTTTCGTCGGCTACATCGTCGCAGGCACGGTTCTTGTCTTCGCCATCATCCGCTGTCTGCACGGATTTCCGTTTGGCATTGTCACCGTCGCCAACAGCACCGTCGCAATCGATGTCATGCCCCCGGCCAAGCGCGGCGAGGGCATCGGCTATTACGGCGTGTTCAACTCGCTGTCAATGGTAATCGGCCCGTCGGTCTCGATGTATATGTATGAAGGCGGGATTCCGGCATCCTATATATTCATGACCGCGCTGATTTCGTCGGCTGTCGGATTCGGACTCAACTGCACCCTGCGCACCCGACCCCGCGAGCGGGTCGAAAACAAGGAACCGGTTTCGCTTGACCGCTTTTTCCTCACCCGCGCCATCCCCGAGAGCCTGATGGTGATATTCTTCTCCTTTGCCTACGGCATTCTCGTCACCTACATCTCGATTTACGGCCGCGACGAGGTGGGCATCGAGAGCGGCAGCGGACCCTTCTTCTCCCTTCTCGCTGTCGGCCTCATCGCCGCCCGCATCATCTCGGCACCGCAGGTGCGCAAGGGAATGCTGACACGAAACATCGGTTTCGGAATGACAGTCGCAATCGCAGGGTTCATCCTCTTTCTCTCCCTGCGCAACTCATTCGGATTCTACGGCGCGGCTCTGATTCTCGGAATCGGATACGGCGCGATGTGTCCCTCGTTCCAGACCTCGTTTATCAACATGGCTCCCAACAGCCGACGCGGAACCGCCAACTCAACCTATCTCACATCGTGGGACCTCGGCGTTGGAGCCGGACTCATCCTCGGAGGCTCCGTAGCCGAAAACCTCTCCTACTTCCACGCCTACTGCCTCGCCCTCGCAATGGCCCTAATCGGCATCGTCGCCTACTTCTCATTCATCGCCCGCCACTACAACTCCCACAAATTATTGGGATAATTCCACGATGTCACTCTGAAAAGTGACATTTTCACCATATTTTTCCCTTTTGAAAGTGACATTTCACCCCAAAATGTCACTTTCAAAAGGGAAAATTCGTATAAACCCGCGACCATTCACGGATGTTGTGTTATATATATAATATGTGACACAATGAAAAAACTGATTCTCATACGCCACGGACAGAGCGAGTGGAACCTTCAGAACCGTTTCACAGGCTGGACCGATGTCGACCTGACCGACAAGGGACGCGAGGAGGCTCGACACGCGGGAGAACTCATTGCCGCTGCCGGTCTTGAACCGCGCTACTGCTTTACATCCTATCAGAAACGTGCCATCCACACCCTTCAGCTCGCCCTTGACGCGATGGACCGCAACTGGCTCCCTGTCGTGAAAGACTGGCATCTCAACGAGCGGCACTACGGTGCCTTGCAAGGATTGAACAAAGCCGAGACCGCCCGTAAATATGGCGACGAGCAAGTCCGCATCTGGCGGCGCAGCTACGATGTCGCCCCTCCGTTGCTTGACCCGTCCGACGACCGCTATCCCGGCCGCGACCCGCGTTACGCCACCCTGAGTGCCGACGAGCTACCTCTCGGAGAATCACTGAAAGACACAATTGCCCGCGTGCGCCCATGCTGGGAAGAACTTATCGCGCCCGCCCTGCATCTTTACGGCACAGTTGTCATCGCCGCCCACGGCAACAGCCTCCGCGCCCTCGTACTGATGCTCACCAAGCTCACTCCCGACCAAATCGTCAAGGAAGAAATCCCCACCGGCTCCCCCCGCGTCTTCACCCTCGACGACCGCCTCGCCGTCATCGACGACCGCTACTTATAATATTAAGGTGAAAAGTGAAG
>CAMWRO010000303.1 GCA_947176615.1 uncultured Porphyromonadaceae bacterium | reverse complement strand
CCCACGATAAGTTTCAGGCAGGGGATGACGTTGCGGATGTTGGCGCGTTCAAGTTCCGAATGAGGGGAGAGGCACAGGGCGAGTGATTTGAATGCCTCCTCGGTCGTTTCATCGTTGTCCACGGCAAGATGGGAGAGGCTGTTGCTCTTTATCTCGCGGAAAATCAGATTGGAGGAGAGGAACGGCGTCCCGACTTCGTATGTGTCGAAATCAGGATCGTTGAACAGGATATTTTTCTGCTTGTGGAGGTCAAGCATCGTGTTGCCATATTGCGACACGATGGCCGATGTTCCGAAGTCGATTGCAAGCCACTCGGGATTGGGCTGCTGGAACACCGGGAGTGTAATGGCGATTTTATGAGTCCTCTTGTTGTCGTCGAAGAAGTTGGGCCTGATATCGCACAGTCCTTGCTCGTCAAGGCAGTAGTCAAACGACACAATCAGTTTGACATCCACATTGTAGTTTTTCTCGCGCCCCGGGATATACAGGTCTTTGATTCGGTCACCCGAGAATATGAGATTGACAGTGCGGGTCGACTCGCCACGGTTGGGGAGCATCATTTCCGTGGGGGCGTCGAGCGTGAATGCCGTGTTGGCATCATCGCGCGATGTCGCGTATTTGGCTTCGGTTCCGCGGGAATACTCTACTGAATACTCAAGATTGCGGATTGCGATACCCGCACCCGTGCGGCCTTCGGTGGCAAGGTTGGAGATCGTAACGGGAATGTTGACCTGCAATCCCGAGCCGGGGAGGAAGTAGACGCGTTCAAGCCGGGTGTCACGCTGCTCGGTAAGGTCGGCGATTTTTTGTGTCTGCGGATCTTCGACAAGGACTTTCAGGCTTGGACGCTGTGAGTTGCGCAGCAACGAGAACGCGGTGACAGGCACATTGAGCTGCTTGACAATCTCCGGTTCGTTGGAATTGCTGTATTTCAATATCGTGTTGAACTCGTAGGTAGCTTTGCCGGTCGGCTCGTCACACGGGTTGCCGATGCGGGCAACGTGGGCGCGGATAGGGATTGACACTGATTTGTTGCCTGAGTGACCCGTAGCGGCTGAATCAAGGTTGAGAATCGAGAACCGTGTCCCGTCGGCACTGCGGTTGGCAAGCAGGGAGCTTTCACAAAGGCTGAGGTCTATGCCGATAAGTCCCGGAGGCACAATCTCTCCGTCTTTCTTGACAATCATCTCACAGTCACAGTCAATCGACGGCAGATAGGCGAGGTCGTTGTCATTGCGGATTATCAGTTCGCCCACCAGCACGGTTTCAGGCTTGTCATTGAACATCAGTTCTGATTGATTCAGCTTGACTAAAACTGACGGTACCGATGTGAGGTGCCGCAGCGAAATTTCGACAAGGACGGTCTGGTCGCATATCAGATTTCCCTTCTCGTCACGCAGCACAATGCTGAAGTTGATGGGGTGTTTCTTGGCGGCCGCCGACTGGATTTCGGTGCAGTCAGTAACAGCGTCGGTCTTGAAAAAGATGAGGAAAGCGGTATCTTCTTCCTTTATCTGTATGGGGACGTTGGTCCCGGTTGACATTACAGTCTCGCGTCCGTTGACCATGACTGACAACATGCGGTTGCGGTCAACCACCAGTTCAGGAGCGACAACAAGATTTTCAAGGGAAAGCGAGATTTCCCGGTCAATCTTTTTCCGTGACCCGAATATGTTGAACATGCTGCGTGTCGGCTCTACATGTATCAGCCATTGCATGCCTATGTTGACCGGGTCACGCCGTGAGGCCGTGAGGTCGATTTTTACCTCCTGTCCATGCGACGGGTCAATGGTAGTTGATACTGAGATATTGTTACTCATAATCTTATATGATATGTTGTAAAGTATACTTGTTTTATTTCTTTTGGCCTGCCCGCCTGATTGAGAACTCGCTGTTGAGCGGGGTATATCTCAGGCTGCGCTTGTTTAAAATGATTATCACAGCCACAACGGCGATTACAATCAGCAACACAAAGATAACCTCCCATAAAAAGGCGGCCATGCGGATGTCGTCGCGGTAGAACCACCACATAGAGTCGGGCAGGGCGATGCCGAAAACGCTTCCCTTGTCATTGCAGCGCAGTGTCGCGTGGGTTGTCAGGCGAGAGGCATGGACATCGTACGGGTTCCACAGATAGGCGTTATATATCGAGTCGTTCTGCAACAGCCAGCCACGCACTGTCACCGGCACGTTGTCAGGGTCGAGGTCGTCCTTGTCGACTTGCAGATTTATGTGGAGCGGTTCGCCGTCGGATGTCGCGTCGGCAACACATGTGATTGTGTCTCCGGCTACGGTGACGACATCGACCTGTAGCTTTAAAAGCGCATATAGATTGTCGACGCTTGCGGCATCAAATTCCATCGAGTATCCCCCCGGCACCCGTTTCAAGTTTAGCGATGCGGGATAGTTCACCACTCCGGCAAGAGAGGTGGTTGCCGCGGGCCTGATTTCGTATAGCATAAGACGGTAGGGGAGTTGTCCCGATGTGGCGATGGGGGTTTCGGCGATTAGTTCGGCGATATAGTTGCGGGCAAATTCGTTGCATACTCCGCGGAATTCTTTTTCATCGGCTCGCGCGCCCATCCCCTTGAACACCTGAAACTCTTTCATGAAGTTGTCATTGCCGTTGTGGAAGTCATCGGAGACAAGCAAAAGATAGGTGCGGTTGGCATACACACGGTTATTGTCATTGCCCTTGTTTTTGCCAAACAACGCTCCAACAGAAAATGCTTTGGCTCCCGAAAGCAATGAATATCTGCTACCCCGGCTCCGGTTTATGCCTTGGTTGTAGACAATACTCTCCCAGTCACCGCTGAAAACATTGCTCCAGTCCTTAAATTCTCTCCATGCGATTTCATGGTTGTCAGAATCAATTGACGGCGTCGCAAAATCTTTGAGAGAAGCATTGTCGGTTCCCATCGCAAAATTTACCACCGAGACATAATCTCCGGTCTGAGGCATGGCGTTGTGATTCTGCAACAAGCGGTCTGCGTTGTTGACAATAGCCTGTCCGGAACTGAGAAGATAATTCTTATAAGTCTCGGGTAAAGCGTTGTCAAAGGCAATGATGATGTGTTTTCGCAATATCGAGTCGTTCTGAGCGCTGATACATTGGGGCAACAGCACGTTCAACAAGATAAACGCGAAAAACGCGAGACTCGAAATCAAGCCTCGTAAAGGGGTGAAAGAATAGTGGTTTCTCATATATATTGAGAATAATATTC
>CAMWRO010000302.1 GCA_947176615.1 uncultured Porphyromonadaceae bacterium | reverse complement strand
AAATCTTCACTCGGATAGTTTTTTAACACTTCAACCGACTTTTGCAACTGACCCATAAAATGCACAGAGAGTTTTTCTGCTGACCCGTTTGTCCTCGCCGCGAGCTTTAGCTCGGGCATAAAAAAAGAATGAGTAACGTAACCCGAAGGTTAACAATTACTCATTCTCCTCTCTCCTCTGCGGTGCGGACGGGACTCGAACCCGCGACCCCTAGCGTGACAGGCTAGTATTCTAACCGGCTGAACTACCGCACCATCTCTTTGGTTGAGAACTCCACAGCATATTCCGCTGTTTTGCGAGTACAAAGTTAATACGGCTTTTTCAACCGTGCAAATTTTTTCACATATTTTTGCAATTTTCATCCTGTGGCGGTGATGTTTTATCGGGATAATTGATTTCTTCCAAGATTGGAAAGTTAAAATAGCCTATTTTATAGGTCAGTTCCACCTTTGTCCCGATTGGACTTCTATATAGATCATCATTAAAAACGCGCGTCGGGTATCCTAATTCGGGAAGGTAGACCTGCGAGGCATGACGGGAGAACTTCCCATGACCCACTATTTCCCGTCCCGAGAGCTCCCCTGTGACAACAACATGGATATCCTTGGCAAACAGGTAATTGATGCCGTTGATAGCGAATAGTATGGCTATGTTTAGGACAAAGCCGATAAAAAAACCGGATATACCACCCAAAAATATGCTTGGAAAAATAGATTCATCCACATCTTTTTTCTTTATAAAAATGATGGTTGCTATGATGGGACATGCTATCCAGATTGCGATAAACGGCCATGATGGTAAATGATTCAAGGTTTTGTTATCCAACCAACAGTAAGCGAATCCAAGTGGCGCAAGGATGAGGAAGGCCAAGATATCGCGAACTACCTTTGGCAGTTTCTCATACCACGGTTTTTTATAAGGCTTAGGCCACATTATGCCGCTATAGTTTTCTCTTTTCATGGTTTTACTCCTTCATCTTTACGATAATCAGGCCGTCGGGGTGGTCGGGGAGGTCTTTCCTGACGGTTATTGACTCGATTTGTGATGCTTTTTTTCGACTAAATCAATCAGGTCGCGCAGCTCGTCGACCGAGATTTTTTCCTCCTCGACCAGCGACGACACCGCCCCGAGATAGCTGCCCGAGAAGTAGCCGCGTATCACCGACGACAGCAACCTGCTGCGGATTTCCTCGATAGGTGCGACCGGGGCATAGCGGAACGCGCCGCGCTCGGCGGTATGGGTCACATAGCCCTTTGCTTCGAGATTGCGGATGTTGGTCGAGACCGTGTTGAAATGCGGCTTGGGGTCGGGATACAGTTCCACGAGCTCGCGCACCGGTTTTGGCCCATATTTCCACAGCATCTGCATCAGTTCTTCCTCTCGGTCGGTCAGCGGGGGATATTTCATAATCAGTCGGGATTCAAGATAATTACAAGATACAAAAGTAGTAAAAATTTCATTTTATGAAGGATAGGGTCAGTAGAAATTCACGACCACGGAGGGAATAGGAGGCGGTGTGGCGGTTATCGCAAGCATGATGATGAGGGTGGTGACAAATGTTTTCATTGAGTGTTGAAAAATGATTTGTCGCAAAGGTATAACTAAATATTTAGTTGGGCAATGTTTTTAACTAAATTTTTAGTTGCGATTCAAATGGCTTGGTATTTATAGGAATAATTATTACCTTTGTTTCGAGTGAAAAATAAACAATAAAAATAACATATATTCATATAATCAAGGATATGCGAACCAAGTTTAAGCGCGTGTTGCTGAAACTCAGCGGAGAGTCGCTGATGGGCAACCAAGGTTACGGAATCGACACTGTCAGGCTCAACGAGTATGCCACTCAGATTCAGGAAATAGTCAATGCCGGGGTAGAGGTGGCCATCGTTATAGGCGGCGGCAACATTTTCCGTGGTCTTCAGGGAGCCTCAAAGGGTTTCGACCGTGTCAAAGGCGACCAGATGGGCATGCTTGCCACGGTTATCAACTCGCTTGCGCTGAGCTCGGCGCTCGAAGCCATCGGTCAGCCCGCACGGGTATTTACCGCGCTTAACATGTACCCTATCGGCGAATATTATTCCAACCGCAACGCCATTGCCGCGCTTGAACGCGGCGAGGTGGCCATCATGTCGGGCGGCACCGGCTGCCCCTTCTTCACCACTGACACCGGCAGCGCGCTGCGCGGAGTCGAGGTGCAGGCCGACGTGATGCTCAAAGGCACCCGTGTCGACGGCATCTATACCGCCGATCCCGAGAAGGACCCGACGGCGACAAAGTTTGACGAAATATCCTACGACGAGGTATATACCCGCGGCCTTAAAGTGATGGACCTGACCGCTACAGCGCTGTGCAAGGAAAACGGCCTCCCCATCGTTGTGTTCAACATGGACAAGCCGGGCAACCTCGCCAAGGTTATCGCCGGGGAACCCATCGGGACACTGGTTTACTAACGAAATCATTAAAATAACTTAGATATGGACGTAAAAGATTATCTTAACCCGGCCGAGGAAAAAATGGAACTCGCCGTGGCTTATCTGGACGAGTCACTCGCCCACATCCGTGCCGGCAAGGCCAACCCGAAGATTCTCGACGGTATCCGCGTTGACTACTACGGCAGCGCGACTCCCATCGCACAGGTTGCCAACGTGTCGGTGCCCGATGCCCGCACGATTACCATCACCCCTTGGGAAAAACAGATGTTCAAGGAAATCGAGAAGGCCATCATCAACTCGGAACTCGGCATCACGCCTGAAAACAACGGTGAGGTCATCCGTCTGTCGATTCCCCCGTTGACCGAGGAACGCCGCAAGATGCTTGTAAAGCAGTCCAAGGCCGAGGCCGAGCAGGCCAAGGTGTCGGTGCGCAATGCCCGCCGCGATGCTATCGACGGTCTGAAAAAGGCCATCAAGCAGGGACTGAGCGAGGATGTGGAGAAGGATGCCGAAGCACAGGTGCAGAAACTCCATGACAAGTATCTCAAAAAAATCGACGAGCTTTTCGCCGCCAAGGAGAAAGAAATCCTGACTGTGTAACCTCCGGTCGGTCACAACCTTTAAAGAGACTCGCCCCACTCATGGGGTGGGTCTTTTTTACGCTGTTAAAATCGAGGGAATATCACCCGGGAAAGACCGGTGTGATTAGATGGTGAACCCAAGTATAGTAGCATCGCGCCTTGGCGCAATGTCACTGACTTAACGGTATAATTGCATGGATAAATCGGTCACCACACCC
>CAMWRO010000301.1 GCA_947176615.1 uncultured Porphyromonadaceae bacterium | reverse complement strand
GACAAATGATGTCTTTTTACTTATCGAGCCGGCATTCTTGCCTCCGTTGCGCTCAATTATCTCCTTGTATTCCTCACGCGAGTGACGGGTGAACACGCCGCTTATGACAATGGTCTTTCCGGCAAGAATATCTGTGCGGTCGCTGTTCTCCTCGACAGGCATCGCCATCTGCAACCCTGCCGCGCGGAGGCGCTCAAGATTATCGCGGTTGACAGGGGTGGCGAAATATTCGATGATAGCGTCGGCGATGCGCGGCCCTATGTCATCGATGGCGGTCAACCCGTCGCGCGACATGGCCATGAGGGTGTCTATGTCGTTGACTGCACGGGCAAGTTTCTTGGCGACGGTCTCGCCGACAAAGGGAATAGACAGCGCATAGACAACGCGGTCAAACGGCACACTCTTGGACGCCTCGATGCCCTCGATGACACGCTCGGCTGTGCGCGGGCCGAACCGGTCGAGTCCCTGCAACTGCTCGGCCCGGAGGTCGTAAAGATCGGCACTGCGGCTGACAAGACCCTTGTCAAAGAGCACTGCGGCTGTCTCCTCGCCGATACCGTCAATGTCCATCATGTGACGCCCGACAAAGTGCTCAAGTCGCCCGATCTGCTGGGGACGGCAGCCATACTTGTTAGGACACACCCACGCGGCCTCACCGTCAACACGGATGAGGGGTGTCCCGCAGTCAGGACAGTGGGTTACAAATTTCACAGGCTGAGCTCCCTCTGGGCGCTCCGAAGTCTGGACTCCGGTTATCTTGGGAATGATTTCACCGCCTTTCTCAACATAGAGCATGTCACCCTCATGGATGCCGAGATTCTTGATAATATCCTCGTTGTGGAGCGACGCACGTTTCACTATGGTTCCGGACAGCAGAACCGGTTCAAGATTGGCCACAGGGGTAACGACACCCATACGCCCGACTTCAAACGACACAAACCTCAGCCGTGTCAACGCCCGCTCGGCCTGAAACTTATAGGCAATCGCCCATCGCGGTGACTTGGAGGTGTAGCCGAGGTTCAGCTGCTCGCGCAGGGAGTTGACCTTGAACACAAGTCCGTCAGTGGCCACGGGGAGTGTTTTGCGCTCCACATCCCAGCGATTGATAAAACTGTCCACTTCCTCGATGGAGTGCAGCACAGTCATCACATCGCTGACCTTGAACCCCCACCGCCGGGCCTCCATCATGTTGTCATAGTGAGTGTCACATGGAAGATTGTCGCTGATGAGATAATAGAAATAGGCATCAAGACCGCGACGCGACACTTCGGCAGAGTTCTGCATCTTCAGCGTTCCGGCAGCAGCATTGCGGGGATTGGCAAACAGCGGTTCCTCGTTGAACGCTCTCTCCTCGTTGAGGCGGTCGAATGCTTTCCACGGCAACACAATCTCGCCACGGATTTCAAACTCGTCGGGCCATCCTGCGCCCTCTTTAAGACGCAACGGGATGCTGCGGATAGTCTTGACATTCTCGGTGACGTCATCACCCTTCTCGCCATCACCGCGAGTGACCGCCCTGACGAGCCGTCCGTGACGATAGATGAGCGAAATCGATGTGCCGTCAAATTTCATCTCCCCCACGACCTCAAACCGCTTGAACCCGAGGGCATCTCCGCAACGTTCCACCCACTCGTCAACCTCCCCGATGCTGTAAGTGTTGCTCAGCGAAAGCATAGGGTGGACGTGGGCAACCTGTTCAAAACTCTTGCTGATGTCACTGCCCACACGGTGGCTCGGCGAATAGGGATCGTCAAGCTCGGGGTTCTCCTTTTCGAGCCGTTCAAGCTCTTTCATCATCATGTCATAGTCATAATCGCTGATTTCAGGAGCGTTCATGACGTAGTAGTTGTAGTTATGTCGGTCGAGTGCCTCTCTGAGCTCCTCGATACGCTGTTTGGCGGTTTGGTTCATATTTGTGGTGAAAATGTTTTTGGTGCAGGGTGATATTGGCAGGTGAAAGGCGAAGATAACACCATCATCTTCACCTTTCACACTTCACCGTAAAATCATCCGCAATGGAAATACTTTCCGACGAGACGTTGCATCAGGGCATGGTCTCGGGCAATATCATCGCGCAGGGTCGTATCGCCATAGCGTTCAAGCGCGGCGGCAGTCATGTCGATGAGCGATGGGCGGAACACCCCCATTGCCTCAAACGTCCCACGCTTGTCGCGCAGACACACTGCCGACTCGGCGCAACACCCGGGAAGGGTTTTCAACGAGGCGGCACGCGAGGCGTTCTCGCCCGAGTGTATGTTGACATCGACATAGGTCGCGTCGGCCAAGTCAAGGGCCTCGGCCATCTCCCACCCGTGGCGGCAGGCTACGGCAAGTCCTGCCATGAGCAGATATATGTCAGCCGACGCATCAGGCGACCGCAGCTCGAAAGTCTGTTTCATCGCCGTGTCGATTCCCACGCCGGTCTCTCCGGGGTTGGCAATCGCTGTCATATCGGCCCCCGCCGTCCACCCGAGGGGTACGCGGACGAGTGCCGAGCGGTTGCAGCGGCCCCAGCACACAGCCGTCGGAGCCTCTTGATGAGGCACAAGGCGCAGATAGCTCGTCGGGACACGGTTGCCGAATGCCGTGAGAGCCGGAGCAAGCTCCATCACTCCCGCGATTGCGCGACGGGCATCATCGGTCAGAGAGCCGCCGGCCACCAAGGCATTGGTCCCGTCAGGACGCAACAGGCGCATATGGATGTGCATACCCGACCCTGCCTTACCCGCCGTAATCTTGGGGGCGAAAGTGACTTCGAGCCCCTCGCGGGCGGCAAGGTTGCGAATCATCCACTTTGCAATCATCAGCTGGTCAGCAGCATCGGGGGCGGCCACAGGCAGAAATTCTATCTCGTGCTGCTCATAAGCCATCCCGCCCGAGACAAAACTTCCGACCTCGCCGTGACCATACTTGATGCGGCACCCGGCCGAGGCTATCATCCCCATGGCGCGGGCGCGGAAGTCGCCGTGCTTGGCAAACGGGGCCGACTCGTGATACCCTCTTTGGTCTTCGGCCGGAAACACACCCGAATCGGGCGACACGACATAATATTCAAGCTCGCCCATTGTTTCAATCTTCATCCCGGTAGCCTGTTGCAGCGCGTCACACGCCCTGACAAGAGTCTCGCGAGGGTCAACGTCGGAAGGCTGTCCCGACCCGTCGAAATAGCTGCACAGCAGCGCGAGGGTCGGCACCGGGGCAAGCGGGTCGATAAACGCTGTCGAGTAGCGCGGCACGA
>CAMWRO010000300.1 GCA_947176615.1 uncultured Porphyromonadaceae bacterium | reverse complement strand
CGCCCCAAGCGAGGTCTTGGTTGCCGCCCCATTCGCCGCAGTCCCACATGCCTTCCCAGATAGTCATGCCGACATGGGTCATCGGGATAACAGCGAGGTTATAGGAAATCTCGCCGTTGGAAGAAACGAGAGTGACTGTTGAATTAGCGCCTGCGGCTGCAGGTATCTGAACGATAAGGGTGGTTCCGTTGAGAATGTACTGGACTTCCTGACCGTTTACTTTGACAGCGGTAAGTTTGTCTTCGTTGGCGACAGTGAACACGGCGGTTTCACCTGCGCGGATTTCAACGTCATCACCGGGCAGAACTGTGGCATAGGCACACTCGGGGGCAGTCAATTCGACATTGGGACCCGATACAGTCTCGCCGGTGGAAAGTTCAAAGGCAACGGTTGTATCGCCTGCGGGGAGCGTGGCGGGAACTACGATTGTCAGGTCGGTGGCGTTGGGATTTTCAATCTCTACCACGGTTCCTTCGGCAAATATGATTTTGACGACATTCTGAAGGTTTCTGCCTGAGATGGTCAAATTTCCGGCAAGTGCCGCGGGTGAGGGATTGTAGACAATATTTTCGGGTCTCAGAGTCTCGACGGGAACAGCCACGGTTGCACCGCTGCCGGTGTTGAGGATGATGTCGCCGCTCTGAGTTCCGGCAGGAACTGTAAGGGTGATTTCAGTGGCACTCTTTGAATCGGGAGTCACGGCATCGGCAACGTTGGGGAAGATGACATCGGTCACAAGCTCCATGTTGACACCTTTGATTTTGATGACGTCACCGGCCCAGATTCCGGTTGCGGGATCGGCCACGCATTCTTCGGGTACTGCGACACCGATTGTGGCGATGGCTACTTTCACGCCCGAGGCGGCAACCATCGAGATTGCGCCGTCGCTGGCGTTGGCCGGGAGGGTGAAGGTCAGCTTGTCGCCGTCGACGTCAAAGTCGATTTCGTCATCGTTGGGCATCACGACTTTCACAACGAGGTCGAGGTCTTCACCTGTCACTGTGATTTCGTCGCCGGGTTTTGCATCGGTCAGGTCGAGAACATTTTCAACCGAGGGGAGAACCACGTTGAGTTCTTCGTCGGAGTAAATCCAGTTGGGGATTTCGGCACCGTCGCTGATGATGAATTTGCCGGTCTGTGCCTCGGCGGGAACGATAACCTTGATTTCGCTGCGCGATTGCGAAACGAATTCTTCGGCGGGAACGACAACATCCTCGGCAAAAATCACCTCGTTGATGAGGTTGAGGTATTCACCTGAGATTGTCAGCTCTTGTCCGGCCTTGATTGTCTTGGGCGAGAAGTCCTCGATAGAGATAGGCTCGGTGTAGTTGAGGACAGTCTTGGTAGTGATGGTTCCGTTGGCGTGGCGGAGGGTAACGAGGCCCGGCTGCGCGGTCTGGGGAACTGTCACGCGGATTTCTTCGGGTGAAATGACCTTGATGTCGACGATTTCGTCACATCCGGGGATTGTCACGCCCTGAATCTGATTCATGCCGCTGCCGATGAAGCGGAGTTCGCCACCGCGGGCCACGGGCGAGGGACCGAAGACGTTGAGTTTCACGCCGCCGGTGAACTGGTTGGTGTCGACATCGTTATCGTCGTTGCACGCGGTGAACACAAATCCCGAAAGCACCACCATGAGGCACGTCATCAGGACGGCCGATAATTTATTGAATGTTTTCATTTTAGAAATTCACTGTTAAGAAGATGATTATTCAACGGGAACCACACGGATGTTGTCGATAGCGAAGACCGGGTTACAGGTTTCGTCGTCGCCGCCTGAACCGGCCACACCCTGCACGCCGCCGTGCCAAACGAAGATAGTCAGACCGTCAAAGTCGGCTTTGTTGAGACCGCGGGAAGCGGGTTTGCCTTCGTTGGTGTAGGTGAATGTGTTGAGGGGGAGTGCGATTGTCTGCCACTGTCCGCCGGTAGAGAATGCGCCTGACTGCCACGGATTCCAGAGGCCGCGGGGAAGGTCGGTGTTTCCGTAATATCCGTTGTTTCCGGTACTGAAATCTACAATCGACGAGGGGGTAAACATAATCTGCATTGCTGCCGATGCCCAAGGATTGGCCTCGGGGATGAAGACTTCCATCTTGAGCTGGAGATTGGCAACACCGTAGGTTTCAAGCATTGCGGCCATTTCGGGGAGTGAGCTGAGGGTGGGGTAACCGGCAGAGGGTTCGGGCCAGTAGTTGAGACAGAACTGGTCTTCGGCCCAAGTGCCGCCGATGGCGTTCTTGATTTCAGTTCCACCGAAGTAGAGGTAGTTTCCGTCAATTGCGGGGATGTCGGCATCATCGCCGGGGGCGTGAATCATACCGTTACGCCATCCGTGGCCCGACTGGAGACCGCCGTGTGAGCCATCCCAGTCAAAGAGGATGTTGCGGGTGTCGCGGAACTGGAATGCCGAGCGGCCTGAACCGTAGATTGAGTTCACGTTCATGTAGCCGGCAGTGGCGTTCTCGGGAACGATGAACTTGATGGCGGTCTTGGTAATCGATGTGATATTGTCCTGAGGCACGTTCACGTTGCCGGCCATCGTGATTGACAGCGGAATGTTGGCATCATCGATGAAGTAGTCGCCATAGATGGTGACCTCGGTTCCGGCGGTGGCGTACTCGCAGGAGATCGAGCGTACCGAGGGACCGGGGACGAGAACGTTGAAGTCATAGTCGACCACGTTGCCGTCGGCGGTGTGCATGTAAATCTTGTTGGTCACCGTCTCGGGGATGTTGCTCGGCACGTTGACCAAGAGGGTGTGATCAGTGATATAGCTTGTGTTGAGAATAGCTTTCTGATCGTTGAAATAGATTTCATGAATAGAGGTGAGGTTGTCACCGACGAGACACACGAGATTGTCAAGATAGGCACCGGTCAGGAGCGAGTCGGCATTTTCGATACCGCCGGGGCGGATGTACTTCACAACAGGGGAACCCGAAGTGAGCTCGAATTTGTCGGGTTGGTCTTCACACGACACAGCGGTCACACCCATCACGAGGGCAGCTGCACCTAAAAACCATTTATTGTTCAATATATTTTTCATTGTTGTTTTCATTCAGGAGGTTGATGATTAGTAGGCATAGAGTTCACGCACATCCTCGTGGACGGGGTCCTTCAGGAGGTTGGGGTTGAGAACCACGTCCTCGCTGGGGAAGGGGAGGGTGAAAGATGACGCGGTGACATTGGGGGCGGGGGTTCCGGTGTTATATCCTGCCTCGCCTTCATCGCCCGACACGGCAGCCTTGG
>CAMWRO010000299.1 GCA_947176615.1 uncultured Porphyromonadaceae bacterium | reverse complement strand
GTAATCGGCGGCTCTGCCGCTAACGATGGACAGCGGCGTTAAGTTAGTGACATTGCGATATATCGCGCCCCTACAAGCGATTGCAGTTCACATTTTACCGTTCACTTCAGCTGGAAGTCCTTGGTGAGGCGGATGTCGCTCGACGAGGCGCCTACCATGATGTTGTAGCTGCCCTTGGGGGTTACAAAGCGGCCGAATTCCTCGTTCCAGTAGCGGAGGTCTTTCTTGGGGATGTTGATTTACACCTCGGTCGACTTTCCACGGGGGATGCTGACACGCTGAAATCCGCGGAGCTGCTTGATGGGCATCTGCACTCCTGTCTCGGGGTAGGTCACATAGACCTGAGCCACCTCGTCGCCGTCGCGCTTGCCGGTGTTGCTGACGGTGAAGGCCACGTTGACGCTGTCGCCGTTGTCGGTCACCTTGAGGTTGCGGTAGTTGAACTTGGTATAGCTCAATCCGTAGCCAAACTCATAGAGCGGGTTGCCGGTGAAGTGCTGGTAGGTGCGGTTGTTGACGCTGTAATCGTCAAATGCGGGGAGCTCGTCGAGCGAGTTGTAGAAAGTCAGCGGGAGACGGCCTGCGGGGTTGTAGTCGCCAAAGAGGACTTCGGCCACGGCGTTGCCGCCCTGTTCGCCGGGATACCACGCGTCGACGATGGCGGGGATGTTCTCGTCGATCCAGTTGATGGCGAGCGAGCTGCCTGCGACGAGGACAACCACGGTGCGGGGGTTGATTTTGTAGATTTCGCGGATAAACTCCTGCTGGTCGGCGGGAAGTTCAAGGGTATAGCGGTCCTGACCCTCGCGCTCGATTGACTTGTCGATGCCGAGGACGGCGACAGTCACGTCACACTCGGCAGCAGCCTTTCCGGCCTCGCCGTAAAGCTCGATGCGGTCGCGGGTGTCAAGGTCGGGAGCCTCCCAGTAGAGACGGCCAAAGCAGTCGCCGCCGCCGTCAAAGTATTCAACGACGAGGTCGTAGCTTTTTCCGGCTTCAAGGTCGACGATGACCTTTTCATCGCTCACGGGGTGGCTTGTCCAAGCGTCGATGAGTTTCTTGCCGTTGAGATAGACGCGGCATCCGTCATCGGAGCGCATGGTCAGGGTGTAACGGCCGGTGACGGTCGGGACGAGCGGGCCGCTCCAGCGGGCCGACATGGGGCCGACGGGGAGGAAGGGATCCGGCGGACGGTTGACGGGGTCATAGTAAAGTTCCTCCTCGGTGCGCACGGCGGGTGTGCCCTGCAGGTCGGGGTTGTTGAAATATTCAGCTTTCAGTCCTCGGGGGAAGAAACTCTTGTTGATGGGTTCGTAGCCGGTCGAGCTTGACACCCACGGTGCATGGACAATCTTGACATCGCTGCCCACGCGGTTGCGGATACCCTCAAGCACGGTCACGGGGGGATTGACGGGGGTGCCGCTGTAGTCGCCAAACTCGCAGCGGTCAGCGTTGAGGCCCACCACGGCTATCGACTTGATTTTCTTGGGGTTCAGCGGGAGGAAATTTTTCTCGTTCTTGAGCAGCACGATGCTCTGGCGCGCGGTCTCAAGGGCGAGGTCCTGATGCTCCTTGCAACCCACCTTGTCGGGGCTGATGAAGTTGTAGGGGTTCTGCTTGGGGTCGTCGAAAAGGCCCAAGAGCATGCGGCCGCGCAGGATGTGGTAGGCAGCCGAGTCAATCTCGGCATCGGTCACGCGGTAGTGGCGGTAGGCATCGAGGAGGGGTTCGCAGTAAACGTCGTGGGCGCACTCGATATCCATTCCGGCCTTCATCATGAGGACGGCGGCGGTTTCGTTGTCGCGGACAAACTTGTGCTGAGTCACCATCCACGCGGGCGCGCTACAGTCAGAGACGACATATCCTTGGAATCCCCAGTCGTTGCGCAGCACTTTCTGGATGAGGTAGTTGTTGACCACGCAGGGGACACCGTTGACAGCGTTGTAGGCGGTCATGATTGACTGAGCCTTTCCGTCGACGATACATTTTTCAAAGGCGGGGAAATAGAACTCGCGCAGGTCACGCTCGCTGATGACGGCGTTGCAGCTCGCGCGGTTGTGTTCCTCGTTGTTGGCGGCGAAGTGTTTGGGACAGGCGGTCGCTTTCAGGTACTTGGGGTGGTCTCCCTGAATACCTTTGACAAACGCCACACCGATTTCGCCGGTGAGGAACGGGTCCTCGCCGTAGGTCTCGGGTGTGCGTCCCCAGCGGGGGTCGCGTGCCATGTTGACAGTGGGTGACCAGAACGACAGCAGGTCGCTCGACCCCTGAGTCTGTTTCTTTCCGAGTTCAAGCTCGTTCCACTTTCCGCGTGCCTCGTCGCTGATGGCGGTGGCCACGTTGTTGATGAGGAGGGGGTTCCAAGTGGCGGCCATGCCGATGGCCTGAGGGAACACGGTGAACTTTCCGGGGCGCACGACACCGTGCAGAGCCTCGTTGCCGTGGTAATATTTGTCGATTCCGAGTCGCGGGATGGCCGGGGCGTTGTGGGTCATGAGCGAGATTTTCTCCTCGACTGTCATCTGGGAGAGGAGGTCCATGATGCGGTCATGCATGGGGGCCGTCATGTCCTCGTAAAGCTCGTGGCAACACTGGGCACCGAGAGGGTTTCCTGCCGAGAGCGTCATGGCAAGCAGCGCGCCGGCGAGTATTTTCTTCCTTAGTGTCATTGTCAGATATTAAAAGTGTTGAATGATTTAGGTTTCAGGGTGATGTTGAGGTAGCGGTCATCGACCTTGAGCGAGACTTTCTTGGCCTCGTTGTCGCGGTTGACGATCATGACGGCGCGGGAGCCGTCGGGGTTGACGAATGCCAGCAGGTCGTCACCCTCGGTGAGGAGGCGGTGTGCGCCGGGATTGACAAAGCGGCAGAGGTGTTTCATCAGGTAGAACTCGGGGTTGTACTTAACGGTCTTTTCCTCCTTGTTGACCGAGATGAGCGCGTTCTGTTTCCATCCCCACGGACTGATACCCTCGTGGTCGAGCACCATGTTCCAGTAGATGAAGGTGCGGGAGCCGTTGGTCAGATAGTGGCGCATCTGCCACCAAGTGTGCTCGGCGGCGGCCCAGTCGTTGGAGCCGTTGCCACACTCGGCCTCGGTGTGCATCACCTTTATCGAGGGGTACTCGACGTTGATATATGGAATCGCTCCCTTTCCGTCCCACTGGAAACCGGCCCCTTTGATATACTTAGCTGCGGGAGCATATTCGAGGGCGGCGCGGGTGTAGGCGGGGTTGTCGCGGTTGATGGTGCCGAAGAAG
>CAMWRO010000298.1 GCA_947176615.1 uncultured Porphyromonadaceae bacterium | reverse complement strand
GACTGATATGCTTCGATATGGATTCTACCCTGATCGAGACCGAGGTTATCGACGAGCTCGCCATCCGCGCCGGTGTGGGCGACAAGGTAAAAGCAATAACCGAGCGTGCAATGCGCGGAGAGATTGACTTCTGTGAAAGTTTTACCGAGCGTGTCGCCCTGCTCAAGGGCCTCGACGAAAGCGTGATGCGCGACATTGCCGAAAACCTGCCCATCACCGAAGGTGTCGACCGCATGATGAGGGTTCTGAAACGTGCTGGCTACAAGACTGCCATCCTCTCGGGCGGATTCACTTACTTCGGCAACTATCTTAAACAGCGTTTCGGATTCGACTATGTGTATGCCAACGAACTTGAAATCGACGACGACGGCAAACTCACCGGGCGCTATGTGGGCGACATCGTTGACGGCAAACGCAAAGCCGAACTTCTGCGCCTGATCGCTCAGGTGGAGAATGTCAACATCGCCCAGACAATCGCAGTGGGCGACGGCGCCAACGACCTCCCCATGCTCGCGACCGCCGGCCTCGGCATCGCGTTCCATGCCAAGCCCAAGGTAAAGGCCACCGCCGAGCAGTCAATCTCGACCATCGGTCTTGACGGCGTGCTATACTTCCTCGGGTTCAAAGACTCGTTTATCACTGACAACAAGTAAGTTACCCCTCGCGGTTGCTTTTTGGGCAAAAAAACGCTAACTTTGCATTTTAAAACGACAAAATTATGAAGCGTACACTGTTATTTCTCTTTGTAACCATATTCATGGCCGGGATAATGGCCGCGCAGGCCCCCAAACCCATCACATGGCGCATGAGCGTCAAAATGACCGACAAGACCAACGGCGTCGTGACCATCAAGGCCACAATAGAAAACGGCTGGCACCTCTACGGAACCACCCTCCCGTCAGACAACGGCCCCAAACCCACGTCAATCAACCTTGACTCGTCGACGGGCGTGAAATGGGTCAGCGACCTTAAACCGTCAGTCGCCCCGACCGAAAAGAAAGACGCGATTTTTAACACGACCCTCAACTGGTGGTCAGGCGAGGTGACTTTCACCCGCAAGTTCAAGCTCGTCAAGGCCGAAGGCGCCAAGGTAAACGCCGCCATCACCTTCATGGGCTGCAACGACGCGACATGTCTCCCTCCCTCCACTGTCAATCTGTCGCGCGTGGTCCGCGTCCCCGCAGCTAAATAACATAACATTCCTTGCTAATTTCGGACACTCACTTAACACCATTATTTATGCGACGACTGTCACTGCTTTCCATTCTCATGACATTAATGGCTTTCGCCGTCAATGCTCAGATTATTAGCCCGATAACATGGACATCCAAGGTTGAAATGGCCTCAGAAACCGAAGGATCGGTGATTTTTGATGCCAAAATCGATGACGGATGGCACCTCTACGGCATGAAACTGCCCGACGGCGGCCCGCGCCCGACGGCGTTCAACTTCGAGACACTCGACGGCGTGGAACTCGTCGGTACCCCCGTCCCGTCCCGCGAACCCATCGAGCGTGTCGACATGGTGTTCCATCTCAACCTGTCATGGTGGGCAGCCGACGTGTCGTTCTCGCAAAAATTCAAGGTCACAGACAAGTCGGGAGCCTATAATATTGCCGGCACAATCTCTTTTCAGGGATGTAACGACAGCAGCTGCATGGCACCGACCAAAGAGACATTTGAGTTCTCCAAAGGGGAAGTCGCCGCGGTGACACCGGCAGCAGCCGACTCGGCCAAGACAGTCGCTGACAACAGCGCGGTAAAATCTGCCGGCACAGCCGACAATTCAGGATGGTGGGCACCCGTGACATTCCCCGAAGACGCCGACAACGCGTCGGTAACCGACATTGCCAACTCCTCAATGTGGTATATTTTCCTGTGGGGATTCATCGGCGGTCTGCTCGCACTGATGACACCCTGCGTGTGGCCCATGATTCCGCTGACAGTAAGTTTCTTCCTGAAGAAAAACACCTCGCGCGGCAAGTCGATACGCGACGCGGTCATCTACGGAGTCTCGATTATCGTCATCTACCTGCTGCTCGGCCTCGCCATCACTTTGATTTTCGGGGCAAGCAAGCTCAACGACCTCTCGACCAACGCGGTGTTCAACCTGTTGTTCTTCGCGCTTCTCGTCGTGTTTGCCATCTCGTTCTTCGGAGCATTTGATATCACGCTTCCGTCCAAGTGGAGCAACACGATGGACGGCAAAGTCGAGCGCACGACAGGGTTGCTCAGCATCTTCTTCATGGCGTTCACCCTCGCCCTCGTGTCGTTCTCATGCACTGGCCCGATTATCGGTACCCTGCTTGTCGAGGCCGCCTCGCTCGGCGACATCACCGGCCCGGCGATAGGCATGGGAGCCTTCGCACTCGCGCTGGCCATACCGTTCACCCTATTTGCCACCTTCCCCTCGATGCTCAAGGAGATGCCCCGCTCGGGCGGATGGCTCAACTCGGTCAAGGTGGTGCTCGGATTCCTCGAACTCGCCCTCT
Source organism: uncultured Porphyromonadaceae bacterium (assembly GCA_947176615.1). Lineage (GTDB taxonomy): Bacteria > Bacteroidota > Bacteroidia > Bacteroidales > Muribaculaceae > Duncaniella. Next base: position 772 of record CAMWRO010000298.1, on the reverse strand, counting down.
CGCTCAAGTTCCTTTCGGTCGCCGACCTCGCCTACGGATGGGGAATCCTCGACCGCGAGGTGTTCATCTCGCTCTGGGTGATAATCTTCATCCTCTTGGGAATGTATCTTCTCGGGAAACTCCAGTTCTCCCATGACTCCCCTCTCGAATATGTGTCGATACCGCGGTTCTTCCTCGCCCTCGCGTCGCTGAGCTTTGCCGTGTATCTCATCCCGGGACTGTGGGGCGCGCCGCTCAAAAGCGTCAGCGCGTTTGTGCCCCCGCTCTATACCCAAGACCTCAACCTCTATGCCGGAGGCCAGTTCCGCGAGTTCCACGACTATGAGGAAGGAATGAAATTCGCGGCCGAAAACAACCGTCCCGTCCTGATTGACTTCTCGGGCCACGGATGTGTCAACTGCCGCAAGATGGAGGGTGCCGTATTTGACACTCAGGAAATCAGCGCCATCATCCGCGAAAACTATGTCCTCATCAAGCTCATGGTCGACGAAAAGAAAGCTCTTGCCCGCCCCTATACCGTTGAGGAATATGGCAAAACTGTAAAAATCGAGACTGTGGGTGAAAAATGGAGCTATCTCCAGCGTTCTAAGTTCGGAGCCAACAGCCAGCCGTTCTATGTCCTCCTCGACAACGAGGGACAACCGCTTGCCGGTTCCTATTCCTACGATGAAAACGTGGCCAAATTTGCCGAATGGCTTAACAGCGGCATCGAGGCTTACGTCAAAAACAACCGCTAATGCATACGCGACAAGAAAAAATAGAGGCCCTCGGA